>NZ_JAUBTL010000013.1:0-136145 GCF_036702475.1 Microcoleus sp. D2_18a_B4 | reverse complement strand
CACTCTTTGTGGAACAGGCATCTTGCCTGTTGTTGAGAATTGTGGAACAGGCATCTTGCCTGTTGTTGAGAATGGTATGGGCAGGCAAGATGCCCACCCCACAAGCAGATTCACTCTTTGTGGAACAGGCATCTTGCCTGTTGTTGAGAATTGTGGAACAGGCATCTTGCCTGTTGTTGAGAATGGTACAAGATATTAGTTCGATCGCACAAAGTGCCGCGGCTTCTGCTACGCTGGGCGTGCCGACTTGTTTGACTACAATATTTGAAGGATTGGGGACTTCTACGGAACTTAAAATGTCAGCAGCAAAAGTTTTTAACGGCCAGTTTCGCGCTTGACAAAGTTCCAGCAAGCCGACTTCACCTGCTTTAGTGTCTATTGTAGCAATACCTGCGATCGCACTTTCCGCTAAATGATAACCGCGACATACATTTTGAATCGCAGTTTCGATTAATTCTCGCCCTGTTCCGCGTTCACAACCTATCCCTATCCACAACACTCTCGGATGCCACTGAACTTTTGGCAAAACAGATTCCGGCGAAAATCTTCTCTGGGTGAAACTAATCCAAATTCGGGCTTTGATAGTGCATAGATTTTCCCCCTCCCAATACAAAGAATGTTTTTCTGGCAGACTGTTTTGCCACAAAGTAGAACCAACTTCTTGAATTACTTCTACAGTTTCCCCTCTAGCCATAGCCGCCGCCACTCCTGTCCAGTCACCTTCGCCGCGCCGCCAGCCGCTGGGAATGTCTAGCATATCTAAAGTAAATTTATCGCTCATTATTCAGTTATCTATTCTGTAGTTTCACTGATCCCGCAATCTTAAAAAAAACTTAACACTCTGTTTAGTGAAAATTTTGGTAAAATTGTAGCGCAAACTACAAAAAATCCAACATTTAAGATGGTAGAACTAAATCAGTTACTGTTAGAGCTTGAAAGCAACCTCAAATGGGAAGGACTTATAGAAGAATGGACACAACGCCGGGAAAGTTGGGTGAGCGATGTGGCAGCATCAGTTAACCTGACATATCTAGCAGAACTGCTAGTTGAATTGGAATCTAACTTGCAGTGGGAATCGGTGGATATTCAGTGGCAAGAGCGCCGGGAAAGTTGGGTAGAAGAATGTCTGGGAGCATCGATTGTTCAAGAAGTATCAAGTTTATTGCTGGAACTTGAAACCAATATAAATTCTGAAGCTATGGCTGATGAATGGCAGCAGAATCGGGAGACTTGGGTACAGCAAATGCACAATTTCAACCAGTAGTTTCGACGAGTCAGAGCCTGTAAATATTGCGTTTTCCGGCTCTAAAATTTCCCAATGACTAATGAGTAATGACTAATTATTCATCTTTCTGCAAAAAAACCCCATTCAGAAAAATATCAGCGAGTCCTTCAGCCATTATAGCAATCCTAAATGAATCGTAAAAAGATGTAGGGGTAGTGCCCCCGTGCCTACCCCGGCCTCATGGGGCAACCACGGGGGGTTTGCCCCTACAAGAATTACACAAATGATTTAGGATTGCTATACCTGCATTTGCTGCCGAAAAGCATTCGGCTCCCTAATCGTATTTTGACTGAAGGGCGCGACTGCAAACATTCCCAAAAATACCTGAGCGACAATCTTCGGATTCATCTTTGGATAAACTTGTTTTTCCCTCGCCGTTTCCAAAAAAGCCTCAGCAAAATTGCTCATTATAAAAAACCAACAGTCTCAATCAATAAAATTTGTACCATTATAGCACAAACTGCAAACAAGACAAAATTTAATATGGTAGAACTAAACCAATTACTGTTAGAGTTTCAAGCCCACCTAAACTGGGACGCAGTGAGGGAAGAATGGAAAGAACGTCGCGACTGTTGGATGAGCGAGGTGTCAGCAGCAAGTGACGAAAAACACCTAGCCAAATTGCTAGTTGAATTAGAATCAAATTATCAGCGAGAAGCGGTACAAAGTCTCTGGAAAATGATCCGTGAAAGTTGGGTAGAAGAATGTCATATAGCATCGACGCTGGAAGAAGTATCAAGTCTCTTGCTGGAACTTGAAAGCAATACAACTTGGGAAGTAGTGACGGATGAATGGCAGAATAATCGGGAGAAGTGGGTACAGCAAATGTACCAATTTATAGAGTAATAATTCACTTACTCAAAATCCACTTTCATGGTGAATGATGTCCCTTCTGTGCGGTTGATTCTCTCGCTTCCGTCAATTACTTTAAATCCCGATCGCTCGTACAAACTCAGGGCTCGATTCGAGCTTCTGACACTCAGGGATACCGATCGATAAGATGCTTTTGCTGCTGACAACAAACGAGCCAGCAACTGCGTTCCTACACCATGATTTGTATATTCTGGAAGAACGGCGATCGCCAATTCCGGGATAGTATCGTCAACCCAGCCAAACCCCTTGTCATCCTCTGTAAACAAACGCAGCCAGGCGGCTCCTACTGGCTGGCTGTCGTTCAATTCGATCGCTGCGAAGCCCAGATCGTTTGCACGTCCCCAATTCTTCACATATTTCGCAATTAAAGGATGATTGACAACCGCTTGCACCGTTGATTCACCTTCTTCTGCCATGTGCGCCGCTTCATACAGCATTTGCCACAGAAAAGGCTCGTCTTCCTGCGTTAGCGGCCGAATAGAATAGTCCAAAATTTTGCCCATAACAACTTTTCCCTGTTGCCCTAATTATTCATCTTTCAGCAAAACCCCATTCAGAAAAATATCGGCTAATCCTTCAGCCATTTCCTGCATTTCCTGCGGCGAAGCATTTGGCTCCATAATCGTATTTTGACTGAAGCCCGCGACTGCAAACATTCCCAAAAATACCTGAGCGACAATCTTCGGATTCATCTTCCGATAAACTCCTTTTTCCATCGCCGTCTCAAAAAAAGCCTCAGCAACATCGCTCATTTTTCCGATGACTTCCAACTGAATTCTGTCGCGCAAATCCGGGTGAAATTGCGCCTCCAAAAAACACACCCGCATCATGTCGCTATTCTCGCGGATATTCAGCATCCGTCGCCGCATCACCTGAGCCACTGCTTTGTAACTGCCCATTTCGCTTAATTCTGTCAGCAAATCCGTCAGCAACTCCACCCATCCTTCCGTCGCCACCTCAATCAAAATCGCTTTTTTATTATCAAAATGCCGAAATAGCGTACCCTCGGCCACCCCCGCCGCCGCTGCTAAATCGCGAGTTGTCGTGCCGTCGTATCCGCTGCGGGCAAACAACCGCTGAGCTGCTTGTAAAATCCGCTTCTTGGTTTCTGTTTCAGAAGGAGGAGACTGATTAAAAATTCGCATGGCTTTGCAATCGGTAATTTGCGACTTGGAACTACGGGTTCGGGACTGAAGCGCTAAATAATGTTAAGTTTTAAGTTGTGCGCGGCTTTTATCCCAAACTTAAAACTCCTCGCCGGGCCCCAGACCCTTTTTGAGATTTGCTGTATCAGCCTAACATCTGCGGCGCAACAGATCGCTTATGCCTCCAAAAATCTTTATCCTGAGAAAAGAATCTCTGGCCACCGAGCACAAACATTTTTTTGTTTGACAATCCAAAATCTAAAATCTAAAATCTAAAATCGAATGACCCCGCAGTTCCAAAAACCCCGTGAAGCGAAGCTATCCCGTAGGGAATCGCCCGATCGCCAAACTCGATTCATTGCCTCCCTGCTAGCTGCTGTACTGCTGTGGTGGGGAATTTCGCCGGAAATCGCCCTCGCCCGCCCCAACCCCGCTAGCGGCTCCCAAGCAGTCTCTGTTCAACCGTCGCTCGATCGAGTAATCAGCCAAGTCAGCGAATTTAGGCTCGACAACGGCATGAAATTCATCGTACTCGAAAGGCCCAGAGCGCCCGTAGCATCGTTTCTGATTCACGCCGATGTCGGGGGCGCCAACGAACCCGACGGCCAAACCGGAGTCGCTCACTATCTCGAACATTTAGCCTTCAAAGGCACGCCAAAAATCGGCACTACCGACTACCAAGCCGAAAAGCCGCTGCTAGAAAAACAAGACCAACTTTTCGAGCAAATGCAAGCAGCCAAGGCCAGCGGCAAAACTGAAGAAGTCGCCCAATTAAAAGCAGAATTTGACAAAGTTGAAGCCGAAGCTTCGCAATTTGTCAAGCGCAATGAACTCGGCAAAATAGTCGAACAAGCAGGCGGAGTCGGACTAAATGCCGCTACTTCCACCGACGCCACAATGTATTTTTACAGCCTCCCAGCTAATAAGTTAGAAATGTGGATGTCGCTAGAATCCGAGCGATTTCTAGAACCAGTATTTCGGGAATTTTACAAAGAAAAACAGGTAATTTTAGAAGAGCGCAGGCTGCGAACCGAGAATTCTCCGATCGGACAAATGGTTGAAGTTTTTGCCAACAAAGCTTTCTCTGCTCATCCCTACCGCCGCCCCGTAATTGGCTACACTGAAGACATTAAAAACCTCACCCGCAGCGACGTGCAGAAGTTTTTCGACACTCACTACGTCCCCAGCAAGCTGACTGTTGCGGTGGTAGGAGACGTGAAAGCTTCGGAGGTGAAGCGACTCGCTCAAATTTATTTCGGCCGTTACAAGGCTTCACCAGCCCCTCCAGAATTGCAGATTGTCGAACCTCCCCAAACGCAAACTAAGGAAGTCACGCTGCAATTAAAAACTCAACCTTGGTATTTGGAAGGATACCACAAACCGGCGATGAATCATCCCGACAATGCAATTTATGAAATGATTGGTTCTTTGCTCAGCGATGGCCGCACTTCTCGGCTCTACAAATCTTTGGTAGAACAACAGCAATTGGCGCTGGCTGCTCAAGGTTTCAGCGGTTATCCGGGGGAAAAGTATCCGAATTTGATGTTATTTTACGCTCAAACTGCTCCAGGCCGCACGGTTGATGAAGTAGCCTCCGCTTTGAGCAAGGAAATTGAGCGCCTGAAAACAGAGCCGGTTTCTGCTTTGGAATTGGAGCGGGTGAAAACTCAGGCGAGAGCCGATTTGTTGCGATCGCTCAATTCTAATATGGGCATGGCATTTGCGCTGGTGGACTATCAAGTAAACACCGGTTCGTGGCGAAATTTGTTCAAGGAATTGGAGGCGATCGCGGCTGTTACTCCCGCTGACATTCAGCGTGTCGCTCAGGCAACTTTCCGCCCGGAAAATCGCACGATTGGTAAGCTTTTGCCGCTTTAAGGAAGTCAGTTGGCAGTTGGCAGTTGTCAGTTGTCAGTTGTCAGTTGTCAGTTGGCAGTTGGCAGTTGTCAGTTGGCAATTGTCAGTTATCTGTTGTCAGTTGTCAGTTGTCATTTATCTGTTGTCAGTGGTGAGCTTTTCCGCGAACAGCCAACAGCGAACAGTCAACAGCGAACAGTCAACATTTGTCAGAATGTATAACTTAGGAGAAAGAATGAAAAGGACTAAATTGAGACTGAAAAAAGTAAAGTTATTTCTGCTATCGCTTTGCTTTTTTACTGTTTCACTGGGCACGTTTAATTTGTTACCTTCCTTTGCGGCGGCACCCAAACACTACGACGAATTAACATTTCCCCCGCTGGCAGAAATTAAACTGCCTAAATACACTCGCTTCGAGCTGAAAAATGGCATCCGGGTGTATCTTATGGAAGACCGGGAACTCCCGTTAGTCGGGGGAACGGCGCTATTTCGCACGGGCGAGCGCTTTGAACCTGCCGATAAAATCGGACTCGGAAGTTTGACGGGAGAAGTGATGCGAACTGGCGGCACGAGCCGACATACGGCTGATGAACTAAATCAGTTGCTAGAACAGCGAGCAGCTTCGGTAGAAACGGGGATTGATGTTAGTTCGGGCAGCGCTAATTTTAGTGCTTTAGCTGAAGATTTGGAACCCGTATTTGACTTATTTGCGGAAGTGATTCGGGAACCAATATTTGCTAAGGAAAAGTTGGATTTAGCGAAGAACCAAACTCAAGGTGCGATCGCCCGCCGCAATGACGATCCTAACGATATTACCGGCCGCGAGTTTGAAAAGTTAATTTATGGCGATCGCAGTCCTTACGCGCGCACGGTAGAATACAAAACCCTCGCCAATATTTCCCGCGACGATTTGGTGAGTTTCTACCAGAAATATTTCCACCCCAAGAATATGATTTTGGGTATTTCTGGCGACTTTGATACAGCTAAAATGCGATCGCTCGTCGAGCAAAAATTCGGCAACTGGCAACCGAGTCAAAGTGCAGAAGTGCCGCCCTTACCAACGGTATCGCCGGCAAATCAAGGTGGCATATTTTTGGTAAATCAGCCGCAATTAAGTCAAAGTTACGTGCAAATTGGACATTTGGGCGGAATGCTCAGCAGTCCAGATTACGGTGCTTTGGACGTGATGAACGGGGTTCTCAACGGTTTCGGTGGCCGTTTGTTCAATAACGTGCGATCGCGCCAAGGTTTAGCTTATTCAGTATACGCAGCTTGGAGTCCGAGATATGACTATCCGGGGGTGTTTGTAGCTGGAGGCCAAACGCGATCGGATGCCACAGTACCGTTGATCCAGGCAATTCGCGCCGAGATCGATCGTATCCGCACCGAACCAATTACCCCGGAAGAATTAGCTTTTGCTAAAGATTCCACCCTAAATTCTTTCATCTTCAAATTTGAAAATCCCAGTCAAACTTTGTCGCGATTAATGCGTTACGAATACTACGGTTATCCCGAAGATTTCATTTTTCGCTACCGCCGCAGCATCGAAGCCGCAACAATTGCCGACGTGCAGCGCGTAGCCAAGACTTATTTGAAACCGGAGAATCTGGTAACATTAGTAGTTGGAAATACGGAGGCAATTCAACCGCCGTTATCGAGTTTGGGAACTTCGGTAAAAGTGCAATCTGTTGATATCACAATTCCCCCAGCAACTTAATTTATTTGTGATTATGAGTCGCTGATCCGGGTAAGGACACGGCAATGCCGTGTCCCTCCTCTTTTCCCCACGATCCTCAACTAAAAATCAATACTCAAAGGCGCTCTCGGAAACGGAATCACATCCCGAATATTCCCCATTCCCGTCATAAACTGCACTAACCGTTCAAATCCCAAACCAAACCCAGCGTGAGGCACAGTACCGTAGCGGCGCAAATCCAAATACCACCACAATTCCTCCTTATTCATACCCTGGGCTTCCATGCGCCGCTCCAACACATCCAGCCTTTCTTCCCGCTGCGAACCGCCGATAATTTCCCCAATATTAGGAGCCAAAACATCCATTGCTCGCACGGTTTTCTCGTCCTCATTTAAACGCATATAAAATGCTTTAATCCCGACGGGATAATCGCTGACAATTGTCGGCTTTTTAAACAAGTCCTCAGCCAAATAACGCTCGTGTTCCGACTGCAAATCCAAGCCCCAACTTACCGGAAAATCAAACTTTTTGTCTGCTTTTTCCAAAAGTGCGATCGCCTCCGTATAAGTAATCCGCTCGAACTGATTATTAATGATATTTTCAGCCGTAGCCAAAACCGTTTTGTCAATGCGCTCGTTGAAAAACTCCATATCTTCCGGGCAACGATCCAAAACGTATTTAAAAATGTACTTTAAAAACGCCTCAGCCAAATCCATATCTCCCTGCAAATCGCAGAAAGCCATCTCCGGTTCAATCATCCAAAACTCCGCCAAATGCCGCGAAGTATTAGAATTTTCCGCTCTGAAAGTAGGACCAAAAGTGTAAACATTGCCGAAAGCCATCGCCATAACTTCCGCTTCCAACTGGCCACTAACTGTTAAATAGGCGCGCTTTCCAAAAAAGTCTTTAGCATAATCAACCTCTTGCGAATCAGTGCGCGGCACATTCTTTAAATCAAAGTTGGTAACGGCGAACATTTCCCCCGCCCCTTCGCAGTCGCTAGCAGCAATAATCGGAGTGTGAACCCACAAAAACCCGCGTTCTTGAAAAAATTGGTGTACCGCCGCCGAACAAGCATTGCGGACTCGAAAAACAGCACCGTGGGTGTTTGTGCGCGGCCGCAAATGCGCGATTGTCCGCAAAAATTCAAAGGAATGTCGCTTTTTTTGCAGCGGATAAGTTTGCGGGTCTGCATCGCCGTAAACTTGTACTTGTGAGGCTTTCAACTCAATTCGCTGTCCTTTTGCTGGAGATGCTACCAGCACTCCCGACACTTCTAGAGATGCACCTGTATTCAGTTGTTTCAGTACATTTTCAAAGTCTGGCAAGTCGGAATTTATGACTACTTGCAAGTTAGCCATCGCCGAACCATCGTTGACTTCGACAAAGGCAAAATCTTTCAATTCGCGCTTAGTGCGAACCCAGCCTTGAACAGTTACAGTTTCCTCGGGTTCACCTGCGCGCAAAATCGCTGCTATTCGTTGATTTGTCATAATATCCACTCCTGTTTATTTAATATTTTGCACCATATTTCTCTCTTTTCTCTTCCTCTGCGCCCTCTGCGCCCTCTGCGGTAAATAAAAAAATCAAAAATTCTAACTCCAACATCCTTCAACCTGCATAGGATTTCAAAATCCAACCGATCAAAATGCCAAGCCCCCCAAAGCGAACTGCTTGCCAAAAAGGTTGTTTTATGCTTCCCCAAGAAAACAGGCTGCTTTCTAAATTCAACTCGATAGTTTCCAATTCTTGCTCAATTTCCCGCAATTCTTTTTTGAGTTCGGGCAATGGATTTCGGCGCCCCGACTGGCGGATTTCTTCGCGGCGATGGCCGAGTTCGACTTGGCGCTGTCGATCGACCTGGATTTGAGTGTACCGTTCTTTGACTGCTGCGAGCGATCGCTCAACTGCTGCGAGCGCTTGAACAAACTCACTTTCTTGCTCTTCGGGATTTAACTCTGACGGCTGTTGAGGCATTTCGATCTGCAAACCTGACAATAATAATAAAAAAAACCGATTTCCAATTAAGTTGTTATTATATGCAGTATATTTTCTAAATTAAGGAACTCTAGCCAAATAGAGATAAGTATAGCAACTTTATCGGCATTTAAAACGTTTTTAATTGCTGAAACCATTGATTTTATCGCATTTTCCTTCTTCCTTCTTCCTTCTTCCTTCTTCCTTCTTCCTTCTTCCTTACCACCTATGCTTGAAACTACACAAACAACCCAAACTGTCAACCTCAACGAGCTGAGCACGGTAGAACTAGCCCAAGCTCTCGCCGCGCGCCTCGCCATCCACGAAAAAGATTGGCACCGCCTCAAAGCCAACCGTTCCGCGCGGGCCTGCGAGCAAGCTGCGGCCGCTTTGGTCTTTTTGCTCAAAAAACAGCCCGAAGAAGCTCTCCCGCGCTTAAACCAAGCAGCAGGATGGCTGGATCGATCGATATCTGCTCCTCCCTGCCCCACCCACGGCAAATAATTTTGAGTTTTGAGTCTTGAGTTTTGACTTGATTAGTAGCTCAAAACTTAGACAATCGCGCCGCTCGATCGAGCAGCGCGATTGTGAGTTCAAAAGATTTATACTTTTTTAACTCAAAACTCACATTTTGCATTATGATCAGCTATTAATAGCCATAGCGTTCAAATTCTCACTGCAAGCTTGAGCCCGAAAACGAAAAATTTTCCAGGTCGAGCTGAGGTGAAAACTGCTGCCCAATAGGGGTGCTAGCGCAAGCCCGGCAGCCGGTAGGGACTGGCAAGTTCTTTGCACAGCCGTAACTCTGTACCTTCAGAATTCCACTCTACCCGATCGAATATTTGGTAAAGAATAAACAACCCCCTACCACATTCCTGTTCCACATGGGGTAGTCCAGAGTTATCTGCAACCTCCTCTGCGAGGAGACTGTCGCAATCATCGGTATAAAGGTTGCAACTGCAAGGGGCCTTAAAGCCAGAACCTTCATCCGATATCACCCACCAATATTGGTTTTGGACGATCGAAAAACGGACTCCCACAGTTTTACCGGGATCTAATTTGTTTCCATGCTTAGCAGCATTTACCAAAGCTTCTTGAAGCCCCAACCGCAATTCCGCTTGCCAGAAATCTGGCACCTCTGCTAGGAGCAGATCCAAAATAGGACAAAGGTATAGAGTAGAAGCGAAGCTAATCGTAATCCAATTGCGTCCGACGGGACGAGGTGAAATAGCAATCACTCAGAAAACTCCCTAACTTTCAGGTGGATAAAGTTCACACCCTGCATAGTTGGCTCCCTAGTATTCAAAATGCTAATTAATTGAGCGGCGCTGCTCTACTTCTATCTTAGAGTATCAAAGCAATTAAGAACAGCAAACAACGTCACAAAATATTCTGCGATTCTGAGAAACTTCTGCAGAGAACCATCAGTAATTCTACTTATAACTTCTTCCAGTAGCGAAATTTTTGAGGTCGGCTTTTGCCAACTAGCAACCAAACGGCTGGCTGCATCCTCCAAGCCATTAACAGCTACCTAACAAACGATCCCCACGTTGAAAAGCTCGGAAATAACTATAAAAAAGTCGATCCCTTCACCCTCGCCCATCAGGTTCGACCCTAGCAGCCGCTGCTTTGCGCCATCGCCCAGAACTTGATGTTGCCGCCAAACAGCCAAATCATCATACCTAGGTATGTTGCAGCCCAAACCCGATTTATTTTCCCAAATGCGATCGGGCAACATATCTCCCATTGCTGCGCCCCTCACAAAATCAATATTCGTTACAAAACTTATTAAGCCTGAGTGGCGGCGAGCGCGAGAGCCCAACTCGCCCACATTGACCTATCCTTTGCTGGCGAAACTCCGGGGCGTTGTTCCAACTAGATAAATCTGAATGTCGCGATACAATAGTTAAAGTAAATAATTATTTCTTTACATTATGCAAGCAACCCCAGCCATAACCGCAGCCCCCATAGCCGGCACTTACTGGCAGTGGCGGGGGCATTCAGTATACTACGTTCGATCCAGCGATCGGCATCCAGAACGCCCTCCCCTGCTGTTAATTCACGGTTTTGGAGCCTCCACAGACCACTGGCGCAAAAATATCAGCGGCCTGAGCAAAGACTTTGAAGTGTGGGCGATCGACCTGATCGGATTCGGGCGATCGGCAAAACCAGAATTGCAGTACAGCGGCGACCTCTGGCGCGACCAACTCCACGATTTTATCACCAACATCATCGGCCGGCCCGCCGTACTAGCCGGCAACTCCCTCGGAGGCTACGCCGCCTTGTGTGTAGCAGCCCAGCGCCCCGAATCAGCAGCGGGACTCATATTAATCAACAGCGCCGGCCCCTTCAGCGAACCGCAGCCCGCACCCGAAGCCCCGCCCTTGCAAAAAGCCATATCTGCCGTAGCTAAAACCTTATTTCAGCAAGATTGGGCAAGTTTTCTGCTGTTCCAGTACGTGCGCCAGCGATCGACAATTCGGAAAACCCTAGAAAAAGTTTATCTCGACCAAAGCGCCGTCACAGACCAATTAGTAGAAGAAATTTACCTTCCCTCCTGCGATCCCGGTGCCCCCAAAGTATTCGCTTCCGTATTCCGAACACCCCAAGGCGAAAAAATTGACGTATTACTTAGTCAATTAACCTGCCCATTGCTAATGCTGTGGGGAGAAGGCGATCCGTGGATGAACTCCACAGAAAGAAGCGCCAAATTTCGCAAACACTATCCGCAGTTGACAGAACACTTTATCAAAGCCGGTCACTGTCCCCACGACGAAGTACCAGAACAGATAAACGAACTGATTCGCGCATGGATAATTGACCAATAGTCGATCGGCATATAGATAAATTTTCCCCAGCCCTCTCCTCCCTCGGAGAGGGGGAAAATGATCCGATTTGGGGTAAAAATCTATGTATCGTGCGAACACAAAGGCGGTTCACTTCAACTCAAATGTTCTGAGGAGACCGAAACCATGACCAGCAAAAAGACTCGCCGCAATTTTATATTGAGCAGTATAGCTGTTGCCAGCGGCATTGCAGGTGCTAAAGCGATCGAACAGCAGGATCGAGAAATCGCAGCCGCACCCAATAACCAGGCGGCCGCCACAGTAAAAATGCCAGAACGACTCTTAGGCAACACCGGCGTGAAAGTGCCGATTTTCGGTTTGGGGGGGGCCGGACAAACACCGCTGTCGCAGCCGGGAAGAGAAGCAGAAGCGGCGGCGCAAATTGAACGCGCGATCGAACTAGGCATTCGCTATTTTGACACGGCAGCCGACTACGGGCCCAGCGAAGAAAACTTAGGCAAAGTTTTGCCACCATATCGATCGCGCCTATTCTTAGCCACAAAAACCGCCGCCAGAGACAGAGACGGGGCGTGGAGAGACTTAGAACGATCGCTCAAAAGATTGAAAACCGATCGGCTAGACTTGTGGCAACTCCACCACGTCTCATTCCAAACAGAATTAGACAAAATTTTCAGTGCCAAAGGAGCAATAAAGGCGATCGAAGAAGCCAAACAGCAAAAAATAATTCGTTTTTCCGGCATCACCGGACACCACGAACCAGCCATCATTGCCGCAGGCTTGGATCGCTATCCTTTCGACACAACATTAATCTCCCTCAACGCCGCCGAAAAACATCACCCGCGCTCCTTTGTTACCAGCGCTTTACCAGTGGCCAAAGCAAAAAACATCGGCGTCATAGCCATGAAAATACCAGCTTACGGCAAATTATTTGAGAACGGTGTTTTAGATGGAATGCACCAAGCAATGGGCTACACGCTTTCACTTCCCGGCGTGCACTGCTGCGTCATCGCCGCCGACTCAGTAAAGCAATTAGAAGAAAACTTCAAAGTCGCCCAAGCATTCAAACCCCTAAACACAACAGAAATGGCAGCACTTGAAAAACGCACCGCCGCCGCTTGGGAAGAAAATACATTTTTCCGACAGTGGACTTAAGAGATCAACTCCAAAATTCCCTTTTTCATCTGTGTTTATTTTAGTGTTTTTATTGTGGCGCGGGCGTCCCGCCCGCGATCTCAAATCCACGGAATTATTCATCTCTCTTATCTCCCTCTGTGTTCTCTGCGTTCTCTGTGGTTAAATCCTTCCGATCCAACCGGAAACGATATGAATCATAGTTTTGTATGAAAACTCAAGTCCTCACTACGAACCTACAACGTTTATGTTACCAAACTTGATATCATCTGCGGTGAAAATACCTCAAATCACAAAACAAGGCGAGCCAAGCCGCTCGCCTTGTTTGTTATCATAAAAGATGCAATTTGTCAACAGCCAAAAGCTACTTTTTTTTCCGTTTAGCCTTATCTAACCGCCTACGATCGCGCCACTCAACAGAAGTCAAATAAGCGACCCCGCCAGTCACCGTCACCAGCAGTACAAAGGCCACTAAAACTAGAAAATTAGCAATCGAAAATTCCACAACGCCTCTTCCTCTGATTTTACATTTTCTACTTTCGATTTTAGATGAAAAATGTTAACAATTAACAGTTAAATGTTGACGGCTAACTGTTAACTGTTAACACTCCCTTCAAACTGCTGGCAACTCTTCCAAAATGGTAAACCTCACATGATTAATTGCCAGACTCCCCACGGAAACATCCTCCTTGTTTAAAGGAAGACCGCCGCTGGTGAGACCTTGAAACCGGATTCCCTTGCCAATTTCTACGTGATACCAAGCCAAACCCATAAAAAATCGCAACGGATAAGGGCCTCTGTCTTGAATATCATCAGGATTAGATTCCATCGGCACCCAGCCAAAACCCGGAATGTAAAATTCCAGCCAAACGTGATTGAAATCCGGCTCCAGCGACACACCTTTTCTGTCAGCAAAAGCCGGACACTTGTAGCGGCCGATCGTGCGGCAAGCAATCCCGTTTAACCTAGCCAAAGCTAACAAAAGTCCCACGTATTCGCCGCAGGAACCGATACCACGGCGCAGCACAATATCGGGAGTGTCAATGTGAGGTCTAATTCCGTAAGAAAGTTGATCGTAAACAAAATTACGAATGCTCAGCAATTGCCTGAGAATGTTAGTTTCCGAACCAATAGCCGCCGCAGCCGCCGATCGCACAATCTCCGTATCCATCGCCAAATTGTCATTATCAACCAAATACTTAGCTGCAAACTCCGGCGACAGCTTCGGACTCTTTTCGACATCCCGAGGCGACAACTGATACTTAATCGATCGAACTTCTAACAAAGCCTTCCAGCCAAAAATTCGGCGTTCCCCAGGCTGCAGCCGATCGAACTTAAACACCGCCACCCGTTCCCCTTCCTGAATTTCCTCAGTAAAAGGCATTCCAATCGGCGTAATTTTCCTGACCTTTTGTCGGTGAGTTTGCGAAGGCAAAGCAATCCGCCACTCCAAATTTTCGATTTCTACCTCATCGAGAGGAGACAGTTCCTCCACATAAGACATTTCCATCAAAAAACCGTTTGACAAAGCGTAGCGCTCGGCTTCATTGTAGTGAAAAGACAAAGGCTGAATAAAAGTGCGATCGCGCTTCGTCAACTGAAAAGGATCTTCCGAATTCGGGTCATCCCGGATGTAAAGTTCATCCCCGGCATAAGCCACGTACAGAACATCTTCCCCGGTTTCGGAATCCTTGTGAAAAGCCAAACCCGAAGGCGACTCAAAGGGAGTCAAAACGCTAAATTTAATCTCCCCAGTTCCCCGTTCCAAACAGTAAACAGTTTGCTCAGTCTTGTCACAAACCCAAATTTCCTCATCCCGGACAGTGATATTTTCTACCCCAATACCGGGAGCATAAAACCGAGTAATTTCTCGACCAGTTTTTAGGTCAAAAACCAGAATCGAGGCTAATCTCTGGCAAGTCACATAAAGCGTAGATTTCCAAACAGCAATCCCGTCAGCAGGATAAGAAAGCGAAACAAAATGTTCCGGTTGGAGTTCAGTTATCGCCCCGTCCAGAATTGCGCCCCGACAGCAACAAATATCCTCATCCCGCGCAAACCAGAGAGTATCTTCCGAAATAGCTAGCCCAGTTGCGCCCGCAAACTTAGCCGTTTGATAAGGATTCAAAACAGTAGTGTTGTCAGTTTCTCGATCGATCTCCAATAGCAGCCCTTCGGCGCGATCGACAGCGAACAACCTATTTCCTAAAAAAGCAATGCCGTGCAGTGCCAAGACTCCGATGGGTCTGACCATCCGCAGCCCCGAAGGCTGTTTGTCCGAGAGAACAGGTGAATCGAGATTCATGCTAAATTTCTTGCCGGTATTGTACAGAAAAACTGATTTGTAACTTGTAGCCGATCGCTTGAGGTTCACCAGCAAAATTGCCGAGTTTCCTGATATCCATGATTGACGCATCAACCGGGTGTTGTTAGGAAAAGACGCCTTGTAGCCTCTTGTCTGAGTTAAAAAACCCGGAATATTAGTCTTTGTCCAAGTTGGGTTTAACAAGCTCAACCGAACCTGCTGCCGTGAATGGAAGTAAGTATAACTACTAAGCTACCACTGACAAACGCGACAGAGAATTCTATGTTGAGCAGAGCAACCCAAATAATCGTATCTGCCTGAAGATATAAATTAAGTACAACAGATTACTAGATCCGTCAAAACCTTGGATAGAATAAAACCGTGAGATAAAGTTCCTAGGTTCATCAAAAGGCAGGTTCGTCATGGCTTTGAAGTCTGCTCTCAATATCGGTGCTCTTTCCTTAATTCTGTCTTTAGAGGCAGTTGCCGCCGGTAGTTTTTTAATACCAGCAGAGGCTCTCAACAGCTCCGCAAACATTGTCCAGCGCGCCTCACCACCGCAGCTACCCCTCAACTGGCAAACAGTTCAACCCGCCCAACCAAGCGGAAGCAGACCGAACAGCCAGCAATTGGAACCCGCGTGGAATAGCTTTCAACCGCCGGAGGACGGAGTACCCGGAAGGCGGGAAGGGGGAGGAACCCGCGGCTTAGAATGCCCCACGGCCACAACTGCCTTAACTGCCTTGATTCCCCAATCAACTATGGGGCAAACCATATCAGCAAAGCCAACATTTTTCTACTACCTTCCCGTAGCCCTCGACAAAACAGTTCAGTTTGAGTTAGCAGACGAAAAGGACAAAACACTATACAAAAAAAGTTTTCGCATGGTAACTAGCCGTGCAGGTGTAGTTAGCGTCAGCCTCGGCTCCGACGACAACTCCCCAGCCCTGGAAGTTGGCAAAAACTATCAATGGTACTTTACTATCAAATGCAACCCAAAAAATACAACCGATGATGTTCTCGTTTCCGGGTGGATCAACCGCACCGCACTCGCCCCAACCGTGAAAACAGAGTTGGATCGATCGTCCGATCTCACCAAGCTCAGCATCTTCGCCCAACAAAATCTCTGGTACGAGTACCTGGCAACTCTAGCTCAATTGCGTATCGAGTCTCCCAGCGATGCCAGTTTAGCGAGCCAGTGGTCAGCAGTTCTCAACTCAGTCGAACTCGGCAAAATAGCCCAAGAACCCTTAGTCGCAAGTGAGTTAACACCTATCACCAGAAAATAATTCAACACCAGATTCACGCAAAGAATGCAACGGTAGGCCCGTGCCCCAAACCCTGATAGCCATAAGTCATTGGCAATTCTAAAATCTCAAATCTCAAATCTCAAATCTCAAATCTAAAATGGTATGACTGGTGCAGCAAGTACGAAAAACTCGGTTTCGATCGCGGTATTTGGCAGCGCCACAGATGATTTTTGCCTGTTGCGGGTTGTTTGGTCGATCGTCCTAAATAAATTAAAATTTTTGTACCGATCGGCAGTTCGGACTTCTGACATCTTGAAAGCCGGACTGTGGAAATTTTGATGGTCAAATTTCGCCTAATACTAAATGATAAACTGGCATAGTCAAGCAGGCGACAAACTTATTTTAGAGAAATTATTAATTATGCGCCCGAATGCAAATATTGCACTATTTCGGTTGGGGATTTCACTTGTAACTGCGCTGCCGATGGCTTGCTTTTATGCCAATAAAGCTATATCCCAAACAAAGGATATTTCTCAGTTGCCCGTCGCTGCTGACAACTCAGCAGATACGGGCAATCAAGTATTAGCCCTGCAAAAACTGGAAATCAAGCAGGATGAAACAGCAACAAACTTAAATCAGCTTCCCGATTCTATCGAGACCAACCCTGAACTAGAAACACGATCGAACCCCACCGAGAACAGGCAAGATGCCTGTTCCACAAGCAGTTTGATTGATTGTGGTACGGGCATCTTGCCCGTAGCAAAAAATCTGGTTGACAACCAGCCCCAATGTCAGAACCCGCTAGATTGCAATCATGTTTTAGCCCAGAACCAACCCTCGCTGCCTCCAAACCTGCCACCGCCGCCGACGGAGCCCGATCCAAATCGCGATCGATTTCTGCAACCGGCCCCGCAGCCTTCCCCAGAACCTCCCCAAGTACCACCCACAGTAGCGCCGGGGCCCCGGTCGCCAGTTCCCCCAACGCTGCCGAATACAGCAATTGAGGTGCAGAAAATTCAAGTAGTTGGCAGCACCATTTTAAGCCAAGATGAAATTAATGCCTTAGTCAGCCCGTTAGAAGGCCGTTCTACCACCCTAGAACAGCTCAAACAAATCGCCGACAAAATTACCGAAATTTACCTCAATCGTGGCTACATCACTTCGAGAGCAGTCTTGCCGCCCCAAACTATCACCGCAGGGGTAGTCCAAATTCAAGTTATCGAAGGCAAGCTAGCCCGAATTGAGGTAGAAGGAACTAAAAGATTGCATCCGAGTTACATCCGCAGCCGGATTCGACTCGGTGCCGGAATGCCTTTAAGCACAGCTTCATTAGAAGACCAACTCCGGCTGTTGCGGGTCGATCCTTTATTTGACAATGTAGAAGCCAGTCTGCGGGCTGGGGATAATGAAGGCGAGAGCATTCTGATCGTCCGAGTCTCGGAAGCTAATCCGTTTCAACCTAGTTTCAGCATTGACAATTACTCGCCTCCCAGTGTCGGTTCCGAAAGATTGGGAGTTAGTTTGCGGCACCGCAATATAACAGGAAATGGCGACGAACTGGCAGGGGCTTATTACCGATCGCTCGGCGATTCAGACGTGTTTGATTTTAGCTATCGCGTGCCGCTAAATGCGATGAACGGCACTTTGCAATTGAGGGCAGCGCCGAATCGCAACAGTATCGTACAAGCAGATTTTAAACGTTTTGACATTTCGGGAAAATCGCATTTATTTGAAGTTAGTTACCGCCAGCCACTGCGGAGAACGCCGATCGAAGAATTTGCCTTGTCTGCCGGTTTTACTTATCAGACAGGCAGAACTTTTGTCGCTGGCGAACCGTTTTCTTTTGGCATCCGCGAGGAGTCCAAGGGTGTCACCACTACGAGCGCAATTAAGCTGGGACAGGACTACATTCGGCGCGACCCCCAGGGTGCTTGGGCCGTGCGATCGCAATTTACGATCGGCACTAGCTTGTTTGATGCTACTGAATACGAAGGTTCCGATCCCGACGGACAATTTTTGAGTTGGCTGGGTCAAGTGCAGCGAGTACAGCGATTGAATGACAAACATTTATTAATTTTGCAGGCAGACTTGCAGTTGTCAGCTAATAGTTTGTTACCTTCCCAGCAATTTGTAATTGGCGGCGGACAATCTTTGCGCGGCTACCGCCAAAATGTCCGTTCTGGCGATAACGGCTTCAGAGTTTCCATCGAAGATCGGATTACTTTGCAGCGCGATGCTTCGGGAAATCCCAAACTTCAATTAGCTCCCTTTTTGGATGCGGGTATGGTATGGAACGTTGCGAACAATCCTAATACATTAACCGATCAGACATTTTTAGCAGGTTTAGGTTTAGGGGTAATCTGGGAACCGATACAGCGGGTGAACCTGCGAGTAGATTACGCTTTTCCTTTGGTGAGAATTAGCGATAAAGGCGACAATCTGCAAGATAACGGCATTTACTTCAATATAATTTATACGCCCTAAAATGAGCGATTTGCTGCTCTGCTACCCATACAAATTGTCTGTTATGGCAGAGGGGAGATGGGAAGAGTGGGGGAGTGGGAAATGAAGAAAATATTTCCTTCTTCCTTCTTCCCTCTTCCCTCTTCCTTGTTCAACATCCGATATTAATCGCCGACTTCCCCGACAACCTCCGCAGCAGCCTGAGTTTCGAGCCAGAGTTTGAGCAGCAAGAGCTCTGCCCGATCGCCCAACACAGTCGCAAACACCCCATCAGCCCCCTCAGACGCGCCAGAAATCCACGTACCGCGCAGAGTCACTTCTACAAAGTCAGCATCAGCAACACAAAGGGCGATCGCATCATTGTCGTTTCGGCGCGCCTCAGATTCCAACAGAGACAGCGCCGGCAAATTCGCGGGCAGCAAAAATGCCGCAGTGCTCGGTTCGACGCTGATGCTTTGACCAACTCGCATAGCCAGCACCACTCGCAGCGCCACTAACTGTTCGGGAGATTGAGCCAAACGCTCTAGGTTAAAGCCCGTTTCAGTATAAGTCAACTTCAGCATATTGACAGCCCTAAATTTGGAATTGAAAGTTAAAAATTGGTAATTGAAAATTGGCGATCGGGAATTGGGGATTGGGAATTGGGAATTGGGAATTGGGAATTGGGCATTGGATAGGAAGGAATGAAAAGTTTGCTATTCCGAACTAAAATCCTTTTCAATTACAGGACTGAATTAGCTATTAACTATTAGCTATTACCAATTACCAATTACCAATCCCCCATGCCCCATGCCCCATGCCCCATGCCCCATGCCCCATGCCCCATGCCCTATTCCCCAATTTGGTATTCGTGCCAAAACAGTTCGGCAAAAGCAACAGTGGGGTGTATGGGGGCCTTCGGCTTAGTTCGCAGAGACATTCCAGCTTCTACGGGAGTTCGATCGCCCTTACGAGAGTTGCATCGTTCGCAAGCAGTCACCACGTTGTCCCAAGTATGCGGGCCGCCCTTCGATCGAGGCATGACGTGATCAAGCGTCAAATGCCGATTGCTACCGCAGTATTGGCAAGAATGAGCGTCGCGGCGCAGAACTTCCCGGCGATTAACCGGGGGTACTTTCCACAGGCGTTCCCTGTTACCAAAAGTCAAGCGGATTTGTTCGGGTACGTGGATGCTGGTGCTGGGCGATCGCACCAGCCAGCCGTTGCCAATGCTAAAATCAAGAGGTTCAGCCTTGCCTGTTACCAACAGTACGATCGCCCGTTTGATGTTGACACGGCTCATTGGTAGGTAATTCTGAGAAAATACCACCACAGATTGCCTCAATACATCAGTTACTACGGTCACGGCTTGCTCCTCCTCATTTGGATTTTAGATTTTAGATTTTAGATTTTAGATTTGGGATTTGGGATTTTCGGTGCAACGCCTACATTGGCTACATCTGGTTTTTTCCCAGTTCCCCAAGCGGATCGAATTTCTCAAATATCCAATCAAATGCCCCCGCTTCTCTTACTTAGAAGCGGGGGCTAGAAAAACTGCTTTCATGCAAATTTTCATCCTGTCTTGGTACAGTAGTTTAGCTGTACCTCCCGCTTCGCGTATCTCGATATGGCTGTGCCACTTGCCGACCGTGCCGGTCTACCTCGTTGTAATTAATTTCTGCAATTTGTCCTAATCCACTATAACCGTGTTTATTTAGGCCCCGGCCCGCCCACGAGGTCGCTGCGACAGTCGCAAAACCCGTGCTAAAGACGTGCCGTGACGACTCGGAGCGACCCGTGGGGCGATCGCACTTCAGTTGATAGGTGGAGTAGGTGGGGAGAAATTTCAAAGTCGGCAGAAGGTGGTTAAGAGGCTTTCAATCTAGCTGTAAACATACTACACTGATATTACACATATGTCCACCCGTCACGGAGAAAAATTATGCATACCCTACCTAGAACCTCAACCACCGAAATGGAAGTGACCAGCATTCGACTCGAAAGAGAACTCAAAGAGAGACTCAAAGAGCTCGCAGGCAATCAAGGCTATCAAGCTTTGATTCGAGATTTGCTCTGGAATTACGTGCAGCAGAAGTCTGGAGAGTATCGGCAGATGTTTTCTCGATCGGATATTCGAGCCAGCATTAATGCCACAGCACAGCAGGAGGAACGCTGCGCGCTTACAGGAGAGTTGATCCGACCGGGCGGCCCGATGTTATTAGGCCTGACAATGCACGGCGAAATGGTGCCGCTGAGTATAGGGAGTATGGCCGGATAAACCAGTTTATCGAAAATTTGTGAGAGCGATCGGCCTGGGGTGAAGGCCCCAGGCGCTGAAGATCATACGATTTTAGATTTTAGATTTTAGATTTTAGATTTTAGATTTTAGATTTTAGATTTTAGAATGGCTTATAAGATAAGGGTTTGGAGCTTGCCTAGAGTTGCATTATTTTTGGGAACTTGTATTGTGAAACTTCATTAAGTTTGTAAGCATCAATAAACAATAGTAGTATCCTTTAGTCAGAGAAGTTAGAGAAATGTTGCGAGGAAGTTCTGAATGCAACTAGCAGAGCGGCACATCATTAAATCTACGGAGTACCGTTTCCCTGAGATTGATGAATTAGCTTTTAAATCCAAAAATCTCTACAATGCTGCTAACTACGTCATTCGTCAGAGTTTTGTTTATGGATGGAGTTACATCAATTACAACGAGATGAACAGTTTGATGAAGTCTCATCAAGCATACAAGGCAATGCCCGCAAAAGTCAGCCAACAAATCTTGATGATATTGGACAAGAATTGGAAATCGTTTTTTGAAGCGGTTAAAGCTTACAAAACTGATGCCTCTAAATTTACTGGTCGCCCAAAGCTGCCGAAGTACAAAGATAAGGTCAAAGGGCGAAACATTCTCGTCTACACGATCCAAGCAATTAGTAGCAAACAATTAAAAAAAGGGATCGTCAAGCTTTCGGGTACTCATCTCTCAATCAAAACCAAAGTAAATCCCGATCAAATCTGTCAAGTTAGAGTGGTTCCCAAATGCGATTCTTATGTAATTGAGGTAATATACGATGAACCGGAGTCCACCGCCAGCGACGATAAATTCGTAGCTAGTATTGATTTAGGACTGAATAACTTAGCGGCGTTAACTTCAAATCAGCCGGGCTTTACGCCTCTCCTGATTAACGGGCGACCATTAAAATCAATCAATCAGTTCTACAACAAACGTAAAGCACGGTTACAATCTCAATTGAAAGGAAGTCGCAAGAGTTCACCCCGCATTCAACGATTAACTCGCTGTCGCAACCAAAAAACTGACAATTACTTGCATCATACCAGTCGTTTAATTGTTGACCTTTTGGTCGCCAAACAAATTGGGACGTTAGTAATTGGCAAGAATGCACAATGGAAAACTGAGATTGATTTGGGAAAGCAAACTAATCAAAATTTTGTCAGTATTCCCCATGATCGACTAATTGAGATGTTGGAATATAAAACTCGATTGGTGGGGATTAAGGTCGTTATGCAAGAAGAATCTTATACTTCTCAATCAAATTTTCTCGGTTTAGATCCAATTCCTGTTTATGGAAAAACTGATAAGGATGATGTATTTACTGGCAAGCGGATCAAAAGAGGTTTGTACAAGACCTCAGCAGGTCAATTAATTAACTCCGATGTTAACGGGTCTTACAATATTCTGAGAAAAGCAATCCCAAATGCGTTCAGCAATGGGATAGAGAGCTGCGTAGTTCAGCCAAGGCGGGTCAATCCGCTCAAAGTACAAGCGAAAGGGGAGGGACTTGATGCCTCCCATGTCATGTCATAAATGACTATACTTTTATTAGCTATAACAATACTTCGGACTGTTTTTGATTACCAACCGTAGAATAAGGGTTTCAAGGATCTGCGGCAAGTTCGCTACCAACTGACATCTTGCACCATTTTCAATAAGCTTTTTATGGGGGGGCTCTCCTGCCCAACCCCTACTCCCCACAAAAAATTGCACTTGTTGTGGAACAGGCATCTTGCCTGTTCTTGAGAATGATCCAAGATGTGAGCTACCAACGAAAATTCAGGGTTTCAGATTACGAACTAAAAACAGTCCGGGCTATTGGTATAAAATCCCGCAGTATTGAAACAATATCTATTTAACGAACCACGAAGACGCCTTCGGCGAAGCCGTTCCCGTAGGGTAGAGCGCGAAGAAAGATGGAGAAGAAAATAGCTAATGCCAGCGCTTCCGGATTCTGGTAACGCAGATGCGGATGCTCCAAAACGCGCGGGCTAGTGCTAAACTTTCCATCGGGCGTGCTGACAGACGATCGTACATTTTATGAAAAAAATTAAAGTAATGCTGAAAAACCGCTACTTGACTGCTGCGAGTTCGATCGCCCTTCTCACAATTATTGCCGGATGTGCAGCTACTGAATCACCTCAACTTGCATCTTCTCCCTCTCCTGTAGCTGAATCTTCCCCGCCGCCGGTTAAACCAAGTCAGCCGAAGCCCTTACCCTTAATAGTCTCTGCTAGCAATCCCGAAACCCCCACAAATACCAAAATTCAGCAATATCTCAACGAGTTGGCAGCCCAAGGTTTTGCAAAAGAAAACCAAGGCGTCTGGATACAATCTGGCAATACTTTGCTAGCCAATCATCAAGGTACCGTTCCTCTGTCAGCCGCTTCTATTACCAAAGTAGCCACATCTCTCGTAGCGCTGCAACAATTCGGGCCGGAACATCAATTTATTACCTTAATTGGTACAACGGGAAAAATTGAAAACGGCGTATTAAAAGGCGATTTAATTGTTGGCGGAAGCGAAGATCCGTTGTTTGTCTGGGAAGAGGCGATCGCCCTCGGTAACGCCTTAAATCAAAAAGGCATCAAGCGAGTCAGTGGCAATTTGATAATTGTCGATAAGTTTTACATGAACTTTGAACTTGATCCCCTCAAATCGGGAGAATTGCTCAAACAAGGATTAAACAGTGAAATCTGGCCCAGCGAAGCCGCCGCCCAGTATCAAACACTGCCTCCAAATACGCCGAAACCCCAAATAGCAATTGAGGGTACTGTAAAAGTTTTGTCAGCACCTCCCAATGACGTGCAGCCTTTAGTAAAACATTATTCTTTGCCCCTTGCTGAACTGATCAAAAAAATGAATCAGTACAGCAACAATCTCATGGCAGATATGCTAGCTGATACTGTCGGTGGCGCTAAAACAGTCGCGCAAAAAGCAGCAGCAGCAACCGGAGTTCCGCCCGCAGAAATTCAACTCGTCAACGGTTCGGGATTGAGCGAAGAAAATCTCATTTCTCCCCGGGCTGCTTGCGCGTTGTTTATAGCTTTAGAACGCTATCTTGAACCTTACAGCATGACAGTTGCTGATGTCTTAACTGTAGTTGGTAAAGATGAAGGAATACTGGCAGAACGGGCGCTTCCCCAATTAGCAGTAGTCAAATCTGGCACGTTGGATAATGTTAGCGCTTTGGGCGGAGCGCTACCAACTCAAAAACAAGAAACTGTGTGGTTTGTGATTATGAATGGAGGGGCAAATGTCGAGACATTTCGCACTCAGCAAGAGGTTTTGCTGAAAAGCTTTTTGAATGAGTGGGGAAGTGTTCAAGTTTCGCCGCCCGAATTAACGCCAAATCCTACTAGAAAGAGTAAGGTATCTCGCAGCGAAATTGTCAATTGATTTGAGGCTTACGCATGGGGCCCAGAAACCGGGTTTTTTTAGAAAAAGACACGTTGCAACCCGCAAGTTCGGCAAAAAACCCGGTTTCTCTACTTGGTAGGGTGCGTCATATCGTTTCCGGTTGCATCGGAATGATTTAACCGCAGAGGGCGCAGAGAACGCAGAGGGAGAGAATACAGAGATGAATAATTCCGATGCTACCGGATTTGATATCAGTACAGAAATTGTGAATTGGCAGCTAAAATAATGCAAGCTGATGCAACCTAGGAGTACAAACTAATTTAATTAGGGGTTTTTGCCCTAGCGACTACAATGCCGATCGCACTTTCGACTCTGCTAATATATCTCTGCAAGTCGTAAGCAACTGTCACATCCCCAGCCGGGGAAGCGTGAATTAAACCCATATTGCCGTCAGCATTGCGGTAGACTAAACCCGTGTGGGTGACATCCAATCCTTTAACATCCGTGGCTACCGCTACAATATCCCCTGGTTTTAACTGAGAATAAAGACTTTTTATCTGATTTGTGGGGATGTAATTAACAGTAGTTTTGGCTAATTCTGCTTCTTGATTGACTATGCACTGATAAGTTGCTTCGTCTTTGGCCATTTGCGGGTAACTGCTGCGGTGCTGACTCATGAAATTTAGTGTTTTATTCATGGGCACTCCGCCTAATTCAGCGGTGATATTTTCCACAGTTTGCCGTTTTTGATTGTCGTTAATCCATTCGGAAAAATAGTGCAATCTGCTGCAATAACCGTTCATTTTACCGTTTAAATACCGCTGTTCTTCTATGCGATTTACAAAATTTTGATAGTCGTAATCTTGTACTGCTACGCCCCTGGCGATCGCCAAAACGGTTTCTACAAATAAAACGCAATCAAATTTATTCAAAGTTACGATCAACTTTTCTTCGCCGGATTTGTCCAGCAAACCAGCGGCGTAGGGCAATCCTTGGAACTTATCGGCGATCGCCTGGACGATTTCTCCCATCGAGCGATCGTGCAAATTTTGTTGTTTTGCATACTGTACAACCTGTTCAAAACGTGCTATGTCTTCAGGTTGTGCAGCGGTTTCTCTCTCCGTGTTATTTGAATTATTTGAGTCCGATCGTCTCGCCAGCACTTTCAGCAATTCGGAATAGGAAATTTCCGCTAAATTGTTGAAGTCCCACAACATACTCGGAAAAGTGGAAACAGTTGGCTTGTTTGTTATCTCCAGATTTTCGCTTTCTCCCGTCAAGGAAAACGCTACATCCGCGCCCTGTCCTGCTGTTTGTCGATCGACAACATATCCCGCAGCAGATTGAGACTGAAATGCCCAAACATCAGGTATCAAAGAATTATTCACGCCGACGATCGCAAATCCCAAAACAGCCAGACTCCAAAAATTTCTCATGTTTTTCAAAGGATTTTGCTTCAACTCAGTGCTATCCTGAAAATTTTACAATTACTAGAAGTCTCAATCAGCCTAGTAGACAGATAAAATTGGCAACAGCGGACTAGATCGATACACTTGTCATTTAGATGCCGCCCTATTATAAACTGATCGTGCGAGTTTGATAGCACAAAACTGTAATGCAAGTAGAACGCCGACGCCGCCCCATCGGGCCGCAACCCCCAATCGAGTCCCGACGCCAAAGCACCGAGCGCCCATTCCAGTCCCGACGCCAAAGCACCGAGCGCCCAGTGCTATCTCGTCGTCGCCCAATCCCGACCCGACGCCCCATAGACCTCTTGCAAAAGTCGCTCTCAATTCTGGGAATTATCTGGGTTAATCTGCGTTCATCTGCCTTGTATCTGCGGTTGACCGATCGAGCAAAGATTCATGCAACAGGTCTAATCCAATCCCGACGCCAAAGCAGCCAGCGCCCCGTCGGACGCCGACGCCAAAGCAGCGAAGGCCCAGTGCCATCTCGTCGCCGAGTGAGGACGAAATTTTCTCGGCTAAAATACCGTAACATTTTGTGTTTAATTGCCGGGGCGATCGCGTTCTTTTGGGTCGTCACAATACCCTTCAGAATTCGCCGTCCCCCAGAACCGCCAGTCATATTGCCTCAACAGGCCGTGTCGCCTCAAGAAACACTCTCGCCTCCGACAATTGAACCATCGGAAAATTTAGCCGATCGTCAAAGCGAGCCTACCTTTAGCTACAACATCAAAACACCTCCCAATCCAGTTTACTCTCAAGAATTGCAAGGGATTGTTGATGAATCTGTGAAAATTGCAACCAGCAAAGGACTGCCTGCTGAACGGCTATCAATTAGCCTATTTGATGTCAGCAATTCCCAAAGTCACACATTTGCCGGATATCAAAATCAAACTCTCCGATTTCCCGCTAGCGTTGCCAAGTTATTTTGGATGGCAGCGTTTTACGCAGCCATAGAAAAAGGCATCATTACGCAAAGAGAATCTGCCTTTAAAAACGACCTAGAGCAAATGATGCGCGTCTCCAATAACGATGCTGCTAGCCGACTTTTAGACAAAATCACAGATACAAAATCCGGCGGCAGGCTCGCAGGAGAAGAGTTGCAAACCTGGCTGAAAAAGCGCACTCAAATTAACACATTTTTCCAGTCGGCCGGCTACAATGATCTTCGTATAAGCACCAAAAATTATCCCATATACTATTTAAGACAAGAAGGGCCAATCGGTCGCGACTTGCAATTGCGGGGCGATGCTTCTGTGCCGATTCGCAATCAAGTAACTACCGACCAAGCCGCCAGATTAATATATGAAATCTATACTAGACAAGCCGTTTCCAGCGTCGCCAGCCGCAAAATGGCTTACTTGCTAACGAGAGACTTAGACCCCAAGGCGTGGAAAAAAGACCCTCTCAACTCGATACAAGGATTTTTGGGCGAATCTTTACCACCTAATATTTATTTTGGTTCCAAGGTTGGCTATACTTCCAAATCCCGCAGCGAAGCGGCATTTGTCAGAACTTTAGACGATCGCGCCATTTATATCTTAGTTGTTTTCGCAGACGATCCTGCTTATTCCAAGGACGAAACAGCATTTCCGGCAATTTCCCGATACGTTTTCGATCGGCTAAATGCTCGTGGCCCCAGCACTTTGCAGTGATATGGAGTAGGGCCGGTTGAGTGTTGAGTGTTGAGTGTTGAGTGTTGACTGTTGACTGTTGAGTGTTGAGTGTTGAGTGTTGAGTGTTGACTGTTGACTGTTGGCTGTTGACTGTTGACTGTTAGTCGAAAAACTCAAGGATGGTTAGATGCAATCCGGTAGCATCGGAATTATTCGTCTCTCTGTTCTTTTCCTCTGTGTTCTCTGCGTCAACAGCGGTTTAATCATTGCAATGCAACTGGATTTGATATTACTTGTTTCCATTGGTGGCCTACAACCAAAGCTATATCATTCCGGTGCAACCGGAATTGATATAACTTATATCTTGCACCCTTATCAATTAGTCTTTTAGGAACAGGCTTTCCGGCCTGTTCCACAAGAAAATCTACTCTTTGTGGAACGGGCATCTTGCCCGTTCTTGAGAATGGTGCAAGATGTGAGTAGTAATGAAGTTGTTTGTCTCTCGTCTGCCAAGACCTAACTCTAAACGATGAGTTAAACAATTGATTGACCGGACACAATTTAACTGGGGCGAAAGGATTCGAACCTCTGAATGGCGGGACCAAAACCCGCTGCCTTACCACTTGGCGACGCCCCAATGTCTTAACCTTCACTATCTTAACATTCAAACACAGCAATCTGTCAAGCATTTTGACAAGAAAATTTAAAAAATGTTTTTGGAAGCGATCGCCCGCAGGTTTATGCTTTGATCGCACGGGGGCGAGCTACCGGGATTTCAATCCTGAAATCCGCTCCCTGTCCCGGTTCCGAGATACACTTCAAACTTCCTCCGTGTTTTTCCACCACTATCTGGTAGCTGATAGACAAGCCGAGCCCCGTACCCTTGCCTACAGGTTTAGTGGTAAAGAAAGGGTCAAACAAGTGGCATTTAGCTTTTTCGGGCAATCCGGGCCCGCTGTCTTGAATCCGAATCACCACAACTTGACCCCTCGACTTTCCTGACTCATCAGCCTCCGAGTCTGGGTTCACCACCGCCGTCGAGATTTTGATCGTCTTGGGCGGAGGCTGATTTTCCAAAGAGTCGATCGCATTCGCCAAAATATTCATAAATACTTGGTTGAGCTGTCCGGGATAGCACTCTACCTTCGGCAAGTCGCCGTAGTCTTTAATGACCTCAATTCCCGGCACTAGCCCGTTTGACTTCAAGCGACTCTGCAAAATCAGCAGCGTGCTGTCAATCCCTTCGTGAATGTCCACCGGCTTCATCTCTGCTTCGTCGTGCCGCGCGAAGTTCCGCAGAGACAGGACAATTTGGCGGATGCGTTCAGTTCCCATCTCTATTGAAGACAGAATTTTCAGCAAATCCGGCACTATGAACTCAACATCGATTTCTTCGTTTTTGTCGAGTATTTCGGGGCAAGGCTCAGGGTAGTGCTTTTGATACAGGTGCAGCAAGTCCAGCAGATTTTTCATGTACTGCTTGCAATAAGTCAAGTTGCCGTAAATAAAATTAACCGGATTGTTAATTTCGTGGGCGACGCCGGCGACCATTTGACCGAGAGAGGACATTTTTTCGTTTTGGATGAGCTGAGCTTCTTTCTGCTGCAACTGCTGCAATGTTTCCGTCAGTTGGCGGGCTTGAGTTTGAGCGGCTAAGGCGGCAGCGCGGGTTTGGGCGTAGAGTTCGGCTTGGTCGATCGCGATCGCCAATTGATCCACCACCGCTTGCAGCAATTCCACTTCGCTCGTGGCCCAGGAACGGTGGCTGCTGTAATGGTTGCAAACTACAGCACCCATTTGACCGGAGCGAGTCTTGAGCGGCAGCAGCAGGTTAGAAACAATACCGAGACTGCTCAAAAAAGCTCGCGTGGACGGTTCGATGCACAGTGCTGTGGCAGCGTCGCCGATCCGGAGCGTTTGGCGGTGGCAAATTTTCTCGGCCAGCAGGGTTACTTGTTCGATCGGGTATTCTGTAAGCCGGTCTTTCAGTTCGGGATTTGCCGCTTCGTGGGTGATTGCAAAGCTTGGCTGCCCGTCTCGCGAGATGGAATACCACAAAAAGTAGCACTGGTCAACCTGCAACAAGCTGCGAATTTCGTTGACAGCCGTATCTAAAATTTTGTCGAGATCGAGGGAATTCCGCATCTGGCTGGCGAGGCCGAAGAGCAGGGCTTCGCGGCGGCTCAACAATTCTTCTCGGGCAGTGACGCGATCGATCGCCACGGCGATGGCGTTAGCCATGCAGCCCAGAACTTCTAGCGCTCCCTCGCTTGCCAAAGCGTTACTGCACAGAGCCATCACTCCCACCAACCGATCCTCCACAATCAGCGGATAGGCGGCGCAGAGAGACGGGTTCGACAGTAGGCACACAGGAGCCGTTTGGAGGTTTCCGGCTTCTGTTCGCACCCAATCTTCTATTTCCCGTGCCCACTCTTGGCTGCTAAGTCCTGAATTTGCCTGCAATTCTAACCGCTCTGTCTGCTGGTTGAAAGTCCAGATGCTCACCCCTGTGGCGTCTAGGTACTCTACCATTGCCTCGGTGCAGCGGTTGAGGATGACCGATATTTTCCCGCCTTGTCCGAGGGCTGCACCGACTTTAGCTTGCAGGGTTCCCAAGCGAGCTCGCTCTTGTAGGGATGCTGCCGTTAGTTGGCGATCCGAGGTGTCGCGGGGGCCGGCAACGATTTCTCGGATTTGTTGGGTATCGTCCGCGCGCCCGATGCCCGCTGAAGCTTCCCACCCATATTGAGATTTGCCTGTTTCCCCCAGCGTCGGGAGCTTTTTTGTTCCGTATATTGTCCTGCTACTCTGTGGCGTATGTACCGCATACCAGCTCGATCGGTTAGAGCCAGGAACTAACTCCGAGATTTGCTGGCTGTTCGAGCTGATATCTTCTACCTCTGGCAACTGTTTCTGGGCTTTGACTAATTGCCAGCGCAGCTCCACCAAACTCGCAACTTGCCGACTTAAAGCTTGGAGAGCTTCTATCGTTTCTTTTGTCAAGTCTCGCGGCACCGAGTCCATGACGGATAGCACTCCCAGCACCTGCCCATCTGAGCTAACAACTGGGATTCCGGCGTAAAATTTCACGAAGGGGTAGAAAACGATCAGCGGATGCTCGCCAAATCTCACATCTGTGGAAGCGTCTCGAACAATGGCTGCAGGCAGTCCTTTAAAGGAATTTATAGGGAGTTCGATCGCCAATTCGGGAGCAACTGGCGGTTTTTGCAGGGGAATTGCCCGGTCAAATTCCGAGTTTGAGTTTGAGCCGACTGCGAACTCTTCGGGAATTTGATCCAGGGCGCGAGCGCAAAAATTCAGGTAACGGTGGGCCAAAGTTCGATCGATACCTAGCTGCGACTTCAACCAGTGGCGGTTTCCGTCAATCAAGCTCAAGAAAGCAATAGGAGTTCGGCTAAGCTGAGCTGCCAAACCTACCAAATTGTCCAAGCAAGCGTCTGGAGCAGAGCCGAGAAGCTGATACAAGTCAATGTTATGGAGCTTGAACACTTTTTTATCAAGAGGCAAGGGTGCTTTCATCATGTGTAACTGCCCGTCTAGTTGCTGGCAACCGCCCTTCTCAATACTTTCGAGAAAAACAAGCTATGAATTGTGTGATGGGAGACTGTGGGCGCAAATTCGGCGCAGGCTGCTTGCGCCAAATTCCGACTAACCTCTTGACTGATCTGGAAACTTTTGGGTTATGGGAGTTAGAGCACCCCAGATCTAAGACTATATAAATTATACTTCCAGTTGACTATGCTTTTGAATACCTCCGGCTCTCTAAATCTAAGAGCCTCTGTTGGGAGGAAGCCGCTTTCCCAAATATATGACTATTGCTTACCTTTAATTTTTTAATCAGTTTAATTGTATTTTAACAGACTTGTCTAATCGTGGGTAGCTGGCTTGCTGGTAGATTTAAATCAGGGGTTTGTGCCACAATACCAGTGTCCTTTACCGAGCTGTGCCGATTCCGACCGTTCAACTACAGTTAGGAGATGAATTACAAAAGATTGGTAAGATGTTAAACTTTGTAACAAGAGTTGTTCAAACTCGACCTTTTAGGGTTTATGGGCCCGGATGCACATTTTGCAACTGTTGTAATTGCCGATCGACCACTCTCCCAATCCCTTTTTTTGGGCTTGAGGTAAAAAAAACCGGGCTAAAGTTTCAACTAACGCTCCAACGGGGTTGACAATTATTGCACAGAGACAACTCTCAAAAAATGACGGCGGGAATTATGTTTGGTATTTTCAACAACTATAAATAAACAGGGAGAAGAATATGTCTGCAAGTAGCAGTCAAGTACCAACTATTTTGGCAGTTGATGATAGCGTCGTGATGCAAGGACTTGTTAAACAGGCCTTAAGCAAAGAGTTTCGAGTTCTCGTAACCGACAATGCAGTGGATGCTTTGTCAACGATTTATCACGAACAAATTTCGGTTTTGTTGCTCGATGTTTCGATGCCTGGTATTGACGGATTGGAACTCTGCCGCACGGTGCGGAGCTTGCCTCAGTTTCAGAATTTGCCGATCGTAATGCTGACAGCGCGAGATGGAGCCTTTGATAAGGTACAGGGGCGTTTGGCGGGAGCAACAGAGTATTTAACTAAGCCTTTTGATGCTGATAAGTTACGCGAGGTAATTGGTAAGTTTATCAAAATCAAATAATCGGAATAAAAAAAAATCAGTTTTGAGTAATTAATGAAGTAATTTGAGTAATTAATTAACTAAAAAGTTGGGTTCGCGCTCTCTGAGCCTCGACTTCTTTAACAAGTCGGGGGGCGGGGTATTCTGCACTATTTGCGAGGTAAGTCCTAAATTTTTAATTTTGCCAGGAGTAGGGGAGCGATCGCACTGACAGGTAGAACATATTGGGCGGCACCGAGGGCGATCGCCTCCTTGGGCATTCCGAAGACAATGCAGCTAGCTTCGTCTTGGGCGATTGTCAACCCCCCTTGTGTGGCGATAGCCAACATTCCGTCAGCACCATCTCTACCCATTCCTGTCAGCAAAACCCCCGCTGCTGCCCGACTATAAAAATTAGCTACCGACTTAAATGTCACCGTTACAGAAGGGCAGTGTCCCGCGACATGAGCCGATTCTGAATAAACAAATCGCCCTTGAGAGTCCAATTCTAAATGACGTTTTTCGGGCGGGAAATAAACAGTCCCTGCTTGTGGCAATTCCCCAAAAGAAGCTATCTTAACAGGCAGTTTCGATTCATTACCCAGCCAATCAACTAATCCTTGCAAAAAACCTTCACTGATGTGCTGGACACAAATTATAGGCACTGGAAAACTAGCCGGAAGTTTAGAAATAATCGTGTACAGTGCTTGCGGTCCCCCTGTTGAAGCCCCTATAGCCAATACTTTAATAGTTGGAGATTTAACATTTTCGTTGGAGAACTTGTAATTAGCAACTGGTGCTTGGTTGATTTTTACAACTTGATTATTATTATATTCTGTTGGCATCTTTTTTTGATGCCGTGTAAATACTTTAACTCCTGAGAGGATTTTAACTTTAGCTATTAATTGATTGGCGAGGCGAGCGTAATCAGATACCAACCCGCCAATCGGTTTCGGAAAAACATCCAATGCACCAGCCTTTAACAGTTGAAATACATTCTGAGTATCATTCGCTTGCACTGAAGCACTAATTACTAAAATTGGTAGCGGATATTTCTTCATTACTTCTTCCGTAAATTCTAACCCGTTCATTGGTACCATGTTCAAATCCGTACAGATTACTTGGGGCTGAAGTTTGGGGATTAATTCTAGTCCTTCTAATCCGTTGCAAGCGGTTCCTACAACTTGGATGTCTGGCGAGGACTCAAAAATTCGTTTGAGGACGAGCGTAACTACTGGAGAATCTTCAACTAACAATAGTTTAATGGGCGATAACATCAGTTTGCTGGGAAATGGGGAATGGGGAACGGGAAATGATAAATTCGGCATCCATGCACGGGGAATTTTTCACTAGACACAGGGCATTGGGCCTTGCTAATTGGTAGTAAATAACAAATAGCTAATAACTAATGACTAATGACTAATGACTAATGACTAATGACTACACTAACCTTTTTAGTGTCTCTACCAGCACATCTTGATTGAAAGTACCTTTAGGAATATAAGCATTTGCCCCCGCATCAGCACCTCTTTTTTTATCTTCATCCGATGCCAAAGATGTCACTAAAATTATCGGCAACTCACTGTATTCTTTTTGCTCCCGAATCTTAATAGTCAGGGCCAAGCCGTCTAAATTTGGCATTTGTATGTCAGAAATCACAGCATCAAAATCGCGAGTTTTCAATTTATGGAAAGCATCCAATCCGTCTACCGCAGTCACAACTTCGTAACCCGCACCTTCCAGGATGCGTTTTTCTTGAGTGCGCGTGGCGATCGAGTCTTCTGCTAATAGTATAACTTGTTTTCTGCTGGCAGTCTCAAGTTGCGATCGCGCACTCCCAACCCCACGAGACGAAACTTGCTGGCGTACAGATTTTATCAAATCGTGGGGATTGAGTACCATACAAACTTCCCCAGTAGCGAGAATGGTGGCACCCGAAACATTTCGCACCCGTTTCAGCAATTGACTTTGAGGTTTCATCACCACATCCTGTTCGTCTATCAAAGCATCTACAAATAATCCCAATCTTTCCTCCCCGACTTTCAAAACAATACAAGGCATTTTTGAAGTGGAATTTACGAAGTATTTTTGATTTTTTATCAGACTTTCACTCCCGGTTTCCTGTCTCAAATACCGATTCTTTTGCCAGCCTTGTCTAGTGTTTAATTCTAGTAAATCTGTCAGATGAGCAACTGACAGAGGCTGACCCTTTGAAAGTATAGTTTCCTTACCTTCTATAGCAAATATATCAGACGGAGACACCTGTTGTGCCGTGTCTACAAACTCGACTGGCAGAGCATAAGGAATGTCTTCAACTACGACAATTAATACATTTGCTGTAGCTAAAGATGTGCTGATTTGCAGCCTCAAAGTGCATCCTTTTCCCGGCAAAGACTCTACTTGAATACTACCTTTTAGGGCTTCAACATTAGTGCGAACTACATCTAAACCCACCCCGCGCCCCGAAACTTCGGTAACAAATTTTTTTGTCGAAAAACCCGGAGTAAAAATTAAAGATTGTACTTGATTTTCTGTCATTTCTGCCAGTTGTTCAAGCGTACAAAGATTACGTTTGACAGCCGTTTGTTTAATGCTCTCTAGATTTAGTCCCCGACCATCATCAGCAACTTCAATAATAATATTGCTAGCAATATTATAGCCTTTGATTCGGAGAGTAGCCACGGGAGGTTTACCTAGTTGTTTCCGCTCCTCAACAGTTTCAATACCGTGGTCGATCGCATTTCTAATCATGTGCATTAAAGGGTCTTTCATTTCCTCTAAAATGCGTTTATCGGCTGTAGTTTCGCCTCCTTCAATCACTAATGCAACTTCTTTACCTTCCCGTTTCGCTAAGTCTCGAACAGTTCGAGGAAATAAATTAAAAATAGTAGACAAAGGCAGCAGTCTCAGAGTGCGAATTCCTGATTCTAATGCCTCGGCGATTAATTCGAGTCTGGCAGTATCTTCATAAACTCGATTTCTCAAGCGGTTGACTAAAGTTCCGAGACGTTCCAAACGTTCTTCTGTACGTTGATAGTAATCCTGCAATTGGCTAAACTTACCGTTGGCTTTAATACCGTTTTCATCTATTTGCATCCGATCGAGAGTCAAGCTCGTTACAAAATATTCTCGGCTCCACTCTTCCCACAAAGTTGTAATTTGTTCGAGCTCTGCAACTCGGTGTCCTAGCCGAGTTTTTGTGACAGTAAGTTCCCCTGCTTGAGTCATTAAATCGTCTAAATTTTGAGTAGCAACGCGAATGGTTTCAATGCGGTAAGATGAGGTAGAGGATGCAGTAACTGCCGACTGCGACGCCGACGCAGGGGCGGGTTCAGAAGGTGCAGGCAAGTTGTGAGCTTGCAGTGGAAATTCGGGCTGGGATTGTCGGGGTAAAAAAGAGGAATTCTTCTCTAAGTTAACGACTTCTGAATTTTCAACGTTGGTTTCTGGTTGTTGGGTAGGAGGCTCAGTAAATTGCGGTTCTACCAACGGTTGTTCTGGTACTGGTGAAGATGATGGCTCTACTATTGAGGCGGCCGCCTGTGGCTGTAACTGACTAGAAGCACCCATCATGCTAGCGAGGATATAAAATGTATTAATGCCGGAATCTTGGCCGGTAACGGCTTCGTTAACGAGTTTGCGGATGGCCTCTAAACCTTGCGAAAGTCGATCGCTAATATCTGAATTTAGTGGAGTTTCTCCCCGCTTGACACCTCCCAAAATATGCTCCATTTGATGAGCTAAAGATGCTACATTTTTTACTCCCAGCATCCCAGCATCACCTTTAAGAGAATGGGTTTCCCGCAACAATTGTTCTAACTGAGCGAAGTCGTCTGGATGTTGTTCTAAGTACAGCAATCCGTCATCTAGTTTCTGTAAGTGTTCTTGACTAGCGACTTTAAATACATCTCGAAGTTCTTGATCTTCAATCATCATATATGTTTTTGAGTAATAGGTAATTGAGCATTGCTCATGGGTAATTGGTAATGATAATTCTCTTGACTACTCAGTCGCTCGCTAATGACTAATGACTAATGACTAATGACTAATGACTAATGACTAATGACTACTGACTACTGACTAATGACTACTGACTACTGACTACTGACTACTGACTAATGACTAATGACTAATGACTAATGACTAATGACTAATGACTAATGACTAATGACTACTGACTACTGACTAATGACTACTGACTACTGACTACACTACTTTTTTAAGATTAAATGCAGCTTCTGTGAGTTGTTGAGTACCGATTTTAACTTGATTAATGCCGCTGACTGTTTGAGACGCGGATTCCTTCATAGAACTCATGGCATCACCTACTTGCTGAATTGCGCTCGCCTGCTGTTTAACATTAAAAGAAATTTGCTGGTTGCTAGCAAACACCAGATTGCAAGCTTCCCTCACACCCGTAAAAGCTTCGGCCGTATCTTGTGCTGTTTTCACCCCTTCTGCAACCGTTTTGCGACTATCTTCAGTTGCTTTCACCGTAGAGTCGATCGCGCCCTTAATTTCTGGAACAATACCATTAATCTTTTGTGCTGCTTGTTGGCTTTCATCTGCTAACTTACGAATTTCGCTTGCTACCACCGCAAAACCTTTACCGTACTCACCGGCTCTGACTGCTTCAACAGCAGCGTTGAGAGCCAGCATATTAGTTTGGCTGGCTAAATCGCTAACCAAACTTGCGAGAGTCGATATATTGCCAATCTGACTCGTGCTGTCGTCGAGTCGATGATTTTGCTTAGAAATTGCCACCACAGCTTCTCTAAGATTCAGCATTTGATTGAGAGTTTGATCTACCTTTTTAGTACCTTCTTCGGCGAGATTTAAAGCTTGGCGAGCGGCAGCGGCAACAGACTCAGCTTGCTCGGCTGTTTGCTGAGAAGATCTGCCCAAATTTTCTAGAGTTATAGTTGTTTGATTGACAGAGACAAATTGCCGATCTGCTATTTGCTCTTGCCGATTCATATTAGATTCTATTTGCAGTGAAAATGACGATATTTGGTAAATCAACCCCCGAATGAGAGCAACAATCTGTTGCAAAAAAAACCAGCCAAATCCCAGCACCACAGCCAGGGAAACAATAGCAATAAACGCTGCTATTTTCTGAAGAGAATCAATAGAAGAAAATAGCAACCTTTTGGGTGAAGTATCCACAATTACTAAAAATTTATTTTTATTTTCCTGGCTGGGAAAAACTGTATTATAGCTAATCACTAGATCCGTCTTGTCAATATTTCCCTTGCCACCTGAGAGTATTTTAGCAACAATGTCTCCTGAATAATCATTTTTGACATTTTCCTTAGTTTTGAGTTCCAATCCCCATGCTTTTTGAGGATTGGGATGAGCCAGATAATACCCATCTTGATTTAAGATAAAAGATTGGTCTGATAGTTCAGGATTAAAATTTTTAACCATATCGAGCAAAGTGCTACCCAGAGCATTCGTAATGACAAAGCCTTGTCTTTGTCCTTTGGCATTAAAAATTGGAGTGGCGTAGCGAATGGTTGGCTTGTAAGGAATTTCTATTTTCCCCCTTTCCTCATTCAGATTTAAGGAAGACACATAGACTTCTCCTGATTTTAGCTTCATAGTTGCCGAAAAGTAATCTGCGTCTGCTTTATTTTGTAGTTGAGAATCTGGAATAACTTGGAGATTTGTGCCGTCAGAATCTACGCGCACGATCTCCTTACCGCTGTTATCTATGTAACGCAATTGCATATAATAGGGCTTGGCTTCCATCAACGATAAAAATGTGAGTTGCATTCGATAAACCCAATCTTTATAAGTTGAATTAGTTTGTTTGTCTACTCCCTTTCCTTCTCTAGCTCTAATCATTCCCTGAACTGGGGGAGTTTTGCGGAGAAACAAAATATCGGCTCTCAGATTGTCAAATTGGTTAATCATTTGATTGGCGGTGGAATTAACACTGTCACTAAGGGTTATTAATGCTAAATTTTGTAGTGCTTCTGTTGAAGAAGAAATTCCATACCAACCAACCAGAGATACTGGAATCAAGGTACTTAAAATTAGGAGTAGGAGCAGTCGGTGCTGCATTTTTTGGAAAAATTTGTTCATCATTGGTTACGGAGGATTGGTTACTGGGAACTTGTACGCTCGCATAGTCTAAGTATAGGGAATTGGGAACTTGTACGCTCGCGTAGCCGAAATATAGGGAATTGGAAAATTGTACGCTCGCGTAGCCGAAGTATAGGGAATTGGGAATTGGTACTAAAGAAAAAATAACAACTCCCAAATAATAACTCACAAATCACAACTAACTACACTGCTGATTTGAGATTAGGTCCTGATTTGCCCAGAAACAAGTTATTACTCCCGTTAATATCGCTGGAATTGTAGCGATGCCGATCGCCAAAGCAATTGATTTAATTTTTAAGGATATATTGGGCCTTTTTTGGGAACTACTCATAATTCATCGATCTCCTACAAAACTGCTTTCAAATCTAAGGCTGCTTCATTCAATTTTTGAGTGCCGACTTTAGTTTGACTGATACCGCAAGCGGTTTGGGCTGCCGCTTGATTGAGGGAGTTCATAGCTTGCACTACCTGTTCGATCGCGATCGCTTGCTGTTTGGCATTCAGAGAAATTTGCTGAGAGCTCAAAACCACATTGTTAATGGCATTCGCAACTCCTGCAAATGCCACTGCGGTTTCTGAGGCAATATTCACGCCGGATTCCACTGTTTTAGTTCCTTCGTCTGTCACCATTACCGTTGAGTTAATCGCCCTTTGAATATCAGCAACTAATAGATTAATTTGCGCTCCAGATTTTTTACTGCGATCGGCAAGTTTGCGAATTTCTGACGCCACCACGCCAAACCCCTTGCCATGTTCCCCCGCCCGCACGGCTTCCACAGCAGCGTTGAGTGCTAACATATTAGTTTGATTGGCCAAATCGCTAACTACAGTTGAGATATTACCAATGTGATCTGTTTGTTCGCTCAACTCTATAATTTGTCCTTGGATATCCTGAACTTTAGTTTTGAGAGTGGCCATTGCTTCTAAAGTTTGTTCTACAGCTTTTGTGCCACCTCCCGCTAAATTCAAAGCTTGCATTGCTTGAACCACGGCTGTTTCTATCTGCTGTGATGTCGCCCTGGAAGATGCTCCCAATTCGTCCATTGTTGTAGTAGTTTGATTTACTGAAGCTGCTTGCTGACTTGCCATGCGTTCCTGTTCTTCCACGGTGGCTGCAATCTCAGTGGAAGAAGTGGCGATCGAGCTAATTGCCCGATCGATAGTTTGGGCAATTCCTGACGAAATCAACCCAGCTATAATAGTACCTAACACCAATAAAAGTACGGAAGCAAATACCACAGCCCAGAGCAAGAAAACTAAAGATTCCTTCGTTTTTGCGGTGGCTTGCTTAATCGCATTGACTTCAATGTCGCGAAATTGCTTATTCACTTCCACAAATTCATTCACAAATTTTGTCTGTTTTCCGGTGTTAAATATAGCCACGGCTTCCGCCATCTTATTTTGTTGTAAAAAAACCATCATTTCGTTAGAACTCTCATAATATTGGTTGCAGAGTTGTAGCATCTTCTCTAAACGTTCTTTTTGTTCAGGATTTTGGATCATTGACTCAACACTATTAGCCGACTGGCGAGCTAATTCTAAACCTGTTTGAAAATCATTTAAAAAGTCCGTGTTTTTATTATTAATTAAATACCCGCGCAACCCCCGTACCATTTGCTCGGCACCTGCAGACATATTATTTGTGTGTCTGATCACATTTTCGATCCTTTCTACTTCTTGAAAATTACTCAATACCTGATTAGTGGTTGTATAAACTAGCACGGGAAAACCCAAGTATATAGTTGCTGGCGCTACATATGCAAGCAGCATTCTCTTTCTAATATTGAATTTTATTAAGTTAGCAAACATATTTTTCTCCTTAATTTTAGTCCAATATGGCTTGAAAAGCGAGGGGATTTGGTATAGCGTATGTTGAAGGAAGAAGGAAGAAGCCGCTTCGGCTCGCTTCCCTTTGACTACGCTCAGGGGAGGCGAAGCCGATCGCCATTCGGTTACGATCAGGGCGCGATCGGCCCCCTGATCGTAGTCGAATGGCAAGTTAAAAAGAAGGAAAAAGCAATAAAATCCATGATTGGGGCCAGGAACAACTTCCTCACCGTATTGGCGGTTGCTATATAGCAAGTCTAAATCATTTATGCAGATTGGTAGGGTTAGTGGCAAGAGTGCCTACCCCGATCCGCTTAAGCACGGGGGGAGTGGACATACCTTAATTTTACAACTCATTTAGACGCACTATATAAGATAAAATCTGCTAGCATCGTCGTGGTAAAGTCGAGTCAAGTCGTCTCCATATGTATCTTCCATATATCAGCGCAATTTGCAGCTTTTCGACTCACTGTCAATCGTTCAGTCTCAACCGTGAAACCTCAACAATCATCGCGATCGTGCAACCAGAATTGATATAATTGAGATAACTTGTTGATTCAAACCTCCTCATCAACAACAAGTCCTCCTTTGGTAAGGAGTTTGGGCAAGTTCAGAATAGCCATCATTTTTTCCCCGTAAAGAGCTGTCCCCCTTAGATATTCGCGGTTGGCAGAATACAGTGCAGTCGGAACAGCCGCAATTTCCGACACATTTAAGTATATAATATCTAATATTTCGTCAACAACTATACCAGTGACTAAATCCCCAACTTCAACAACGATCGCCTTAGAGAGATAATTGGCAGCATCCGACATATTTAAAGACATATTTAAAACACTACGAATATCAATTAGCGTCACAATTTCTCCCCGTAAATTTATATTTCCCACTATGCGATCTGGAGTGCAAGGAACAGGAGTTACTTGACCAATGTCAGTAAATTCGCGCACTAAATCTAAAGGAATACCCAAGTATTCGCCATTCAAAGCAAACACTGCCAAAGACATATTAAGTGCAGCACCATTTTCCCCCTCGCCTTGCCGCCTTAAATTATTAGCCCGCAATTTAAAAATTGCCTTTTCTTCCGGCGTAGCCTGCGGGCAAAAAACGTCACGCTTGCTCAGAATTTTAGGATTTTCGCCTAACCATTTTCCATTTATTTGCCACTTTAAATTTTTCGTCTCTGCCTCACCTGCTGTTTCTTCACTACCTGCACTGCTTGGAGAAAGAGGCCAGCTTTCCTCTGACTTTTTGGGAGAATATCTAATTAAGGAATCGAGATTCAGCAGCATGATAATATCGGCTTCGCAGCGGGCCAATCCCGCTACAAAATGATGAGAGGCTTCTGAATTATCTCGCCCGTAAGATAGCTGCGGAGTGATGGCATCTTCTGAGATTTCCTTAACTTCGCGAACTTGATTGACAATTATACCGAGTTTCGATTCTTGCCACTCTAGGACGATCGTACTATCTGTCACAGAATACTCTTGCCAAACGTATCCAAAACGAAGATTCAGATCCATCACGGGCAGAATTTCGCCCCGAAGGTCGATCGCCCCAACAATATCTTGAGGTGCTTCTGCAATTGCTGTCAACTCCGGCAGAAAGAAAATTTCCCGAACGTAACAGGCTTCTATACCGCAGAGAAAACCGTTCTGTTCAAAAATAAGATACGGTTTAGTTTCCATATTTTAGTGTACAGTTTCTTTACTGTATAATTTTAACAATTTTTTTTTAACATTCATCAGCACTTGATTAGCTGTCATTTTTCCCTGTGAATCTATGGGAGTATTTGGCGGTAGTGCTTTCAGGATTTCACAAGATGAATTGTACATTTTAATAGCTCTTTTTACTTGACCTTCTTTATTGTATATATTCCCTAGTTCTATATAAGCTGAAACAAAAGAGGGACACATATAAATAGTCCTCTTTAATAAATTCTTTGCTGTTTCCAATTGCCCCTGTTCTTCAGCAATGTGAGCTTGTAAATAATCAGTAAATACTGAGCCAGGATCGACTTTTCTAGCTCGATTACAGTATTCTATTGCCTGAGAATAATTGCCGGAATTTGCCTGAACTTGAGCCATCAAATAATAAGCCTCAAAATTCTGTCCCTGCAAGTCTATTGCCTCTTGTGCCTTGTTGAGCGCCTCAGCATAATTTTTATTCTTAAATGACTTTTTAGCCTCTAAAATTAGCATTTGAGGCGTTTTATTTTGAGTATTTTCTGCTATTATTTTTTCTGTAACTGAAACGGCATTGTTCGGCAAGCCCTCCTCCAGATAGGGAGATGGCAGCATCTTCCCCAGCGGATTACTTATTTTTAATACGGGCGGCATCTCTATCTCTGTAAAATTGCTGTTAGTAGTAACACTAGGTGGCATCGTTTCCCATGTTAGCAACTCACCACTATCATCGCCCATAGTATCTGCTTTCGGGAATTCCCGAAATGCCGAGTTGGCTTCCCCTACCGTTGCAACCCTAGACTCTATTTGACCGCCTTCCTCCGGTACTGCCTCCCGACGCTGATAAACCACCGACTCCGGAAAAATCTTGGGTTCAAACTCGTTCATAATTTGACCGTAAACTTCAGCGTGACCGGTCATTAAATATCCTCCAGGTCTCAGGGTATTGGAAAATTTTTTCAGTACCAGTGAAATATACTTATGTTCAAAATACACAAAAACGTTTCTACACAAAATTAAGTCTATGTTATAAAGATTTTGGTAAATATTAGGAAACTCATCTGTGATTAAATTTACACAGCTAAAGTTTACACTTTGGCGCAATTCTAGATTAATTTCCCAATCATTTTCCCTCTGATGAAAATACTGCTTTTGTATCTGCGGTTCAACCAAGCGAAACGACCAATGACTGTAAACTCCCTGGGGCGCTTTTTTGATGACTTTTTCATTGATATCTGTACCTAAAATTAATATTTTCCATTGCTCCCAATCGGGAATCAACTGTTTTAAAACAATAGCTAAAGAATAAGGTTCTTCACCGGTGGAGCACCCCGCACTCCAGATTCGCAGGGTCGGCTGCATTCCCAAGGTCTTGTGCAATTTTCTTTTCTGCTCTATCAATTCAGGAAAAATTACTCTATTTAACAGAGCAAACTGTCCTTTATCTCGCATAAAATAACTTTCAATTGTTGTTAATAGCAATACTAATTCTGTCCATTCGTTTTTACTTTCCAAAGTTGTGGCAGTTAAAAGTTTATAATATTTTTCGGGTTCGGCGATTTTTTTTGCTCTCATCCTAGTCAAAATTTTGTGAGACAAAGCCGAACGATCTTGCGAGCGAATTCGCAAACCAATCTGAGTAGTAATTAAGTTAATAAATAGCTGAATTATTGAATCATTCATCTCAACTCAGGTAGATTCTTTTAATAATTGGGAAATTGGGAATTTTTACTGAGCTGTTGCTGAGTTTGTGCTGAGCATAGCTGCTAGCCTGCGGCTCGTCCGTTCGCAAAGCCAAAGGGAGCCGAAGGGAAGTGCGTAGCTGAACTATTGGGAATTGGGGAACTTGTAAGCTCGTGCAGTCGAAGTATTGGTAATTGGAAATTGGGGAATTGGAAATTAGAAATTGGGAATTTAGCCGATCGCCTTAACAAGAACAGTATCACACAACATCATATCAGAAAGTGGTCAGCTACTTAAAGGAAAAAGGCAAAAGGTAAAAGACAGAAGCCAGGAAAAAATTCTCCCTTCTGCCTTCTACCTTCTACCTTCACAGGCATCAACCTCCCACTTTAAGCTGGATATATCCGCAGGCGGCGATTGGGTTCTTCCCCAAAACTGTGGGATTTCAGGTGATAGTGTTCCACAAGTTCGTGCTGCATTTTGCGGACGTTGGGAGAACGGGGCAGGAGTTCCACCGGCTGTCCCTTCGGAATGACAATTTGCTCCACTGCTAAGCGGGTTTCTTCGAGAGCTTCGAGCTCGTCAGAAGAACCGCTGCGGGCGAATAAAGCGAGGTCTGCCACTTCCGGGGTACCTGGGTCATCCATGTCCAACAGGCGCCGCAAAGCTCTCGCTACGTGGGGAATAGTGGCGGCCTTAATTGTGTGCAGGGGAACTTGGCGAGTTTTGGCCAAGTGCCTCAATTTCGACTGGTTCCGAACGTTCGATCGCAAAGCCAAAACCACGTCAGCACTCTCAATATCCTTCGTCAGCAGCACCGGCAGATTCAGCGTCGAAATCACCTGTTCGAGCTGGTGTCGAGGTATGCCGTAAGGATAAACGTGGAGGGGCAAATCTTCGCCGTTAGGGCCGACATTATGGGAATAGCGTCCGGGGGTGGGTACTGGTTCGACGGACAGGGATTCTTCGAGCAGTTGCTCGAAATACCGAGTCTCAGAAACCGGCGCGCTTTTAGCAGCGAAGTTCTCGCCTTGAGCGGGCATCGGCACCATTTTGCCAGCACTCCGCCACCCTGAGAGCGGTGTGACGGGCCGGATTGCCGATACAGCAGCCGGGCCGCCGGAAGCTGCCATCCCCGGAAACCGGGCGGGGGGAGCGGCTGAGTCGCGCTCGATAATTACTTCTCCTGTCTCGCTGACGCTTCTGATTTGCTGGTTGGGTTCGCGTCCCCGCAGCAGAGTGTCGATCGAATCTGCAACTCGCTCGTGTATTACCCAGCGCTGGCGTTCCAGCATTTCGACGGCTATTTCAAAAGTTGGCGGTGATTTGCGCTCCAAAACCGTCTTTTGAGAACCGCGCCGTCTTGCTTCGTCATCTCCCAGCGTCACCGCTTGGATGCCCCCAATTAAATCGGCCAGAGTCGGGTTTTTCATCAAGTTTTCGAGCCGGTTCCCGTGGGCAGTACCGACCAACTGCACGCCCCTTTCGGCGATCGTCCGAGCCGCCAAAGCTTCGAGCTCCGTGCCGATTTCGTCAATCACGATCACTTCCGGCATATGGTTTTCCACTGCTTCGATCATGACTTGGTGCTGGAGTTCGGGGCGGGAAACTTGCATTCTGCGAGCTCTGCCGATCGCTGGGTGGGGAATATCTCCATCTCCGGCAATTTCGTTGGAGGTGTCGATGATTACCACCCGTTTTTCCAAGTCATCGGCGAGCACGCGGGCAATTTCGCGCAGGGCCGTGGTTTTACCGACTCCGGGGCGGCCGAGCATCAAAATTGACTGACCGGTTTCCACCAAATCGCGGATAATGCCGATCGTCCCGAACACAGCGCGGCCCACCCTCAACGTCAAGCCGATAATCTCGCCGCTGCGGTTGCGAAGGGCGCTAATTCGGTGCAGGGTTTGCTCGATACCGGCTCGGTTGTCGCCGCCGAAGTGGCCGACTCGCTCGATGCAATAGTTGATGTGTGCCTTGGAAACCGGCGTTTGGGAAAGAGGTTCGGCCAAGGATGGAAAACGAGCTTCTGGTTGGCGGCCCAAATCCATGACAATCTCAATGAGATTGTTGCGCTGCGGGTGCTGCTCTAAGGGCTGCCGGATCTCATCTGGCACGATGTCTAATAATCTGTTGAGGTCGTCTGTAATCTGCATTCGCCTCGATGTGTTCGGTGACTTTTTCAACTTTTTAGTCAGTTGTCAGTTGTCAGTTGTCAGTTGCCAGTTGCCAGTTGTTTTTTACTTGTAACTAATGACTAATGACTAATGACTAATGACTAATGACTAAATTTCTTTGAGCTGGGAAACTAGAGAACAAGCTAAACTCACGGCCTGTGAGAGAAGTTCTGGGACGGCTTCGAGCTGAGGTAGCCGAGATGTTTGAACTCCGGCTGCTGACCGCGCGACTGCCACCGGAACGGCATAGGCTCGATCGGTCTGCATTGTTTCTAATTGTTCTAAAACTGGCGATAGCAAAACCCTGGCATAGCTGCCGTAAGCTACACCTGCAATGTATGGGACAGGGGGAACTGACAAATTTTTCCCGGCATCCTTCATCAGTCCCTCGGCTCTCAACTTGCTGACAGTGTGAGCATTAGTGCCGCCTGCAAGTTGCACGTATCCCGGCAACTGGGCAGCCAAAACTTTTTGACCGAGTTTGACCGCGGCTCTAGTAGTTCCTGTTCCGATATCTCCGCTCATTGGCCTACCGTCCGTTTGCCAAATTAGGGGACAAGGGAGGGGGGAAATTATTTGATACAGTGTCCGCAAATAATCAATCAAACCGTCTCCATCGGGGCAACTAATTGCTATTACCTTGAGTTGAGCGACCCAGGGAGCTATGCTCGACCAAAGTCGCGCAAAATCTGCCTCTCTGCCTACTTGCGTGTGAATTTCTAGGGCATCCGCACCGGATTGCAAGATTAAAGGTGCGATCGCGGCGGGAGCAGACACGTAAGAACGAGTATAAATCAGTTGGCTCGGACAAATCGGCAGACAGCGACCGCAGCCATAGCATTGCTGGTCTATCACCCCGGAAAAACCACTGCCAGCACTCTGAAAAACTATTGCTTCGGCTGGACATATTTTTTCGCACGGCCGCCAGCAGTCCACCGGACAATCGGCTGGGTTGAATTCGGCTTTGCGAAAATGCGGGTCTTCCCCATCGTTTAAACTCACCATCAGCAACGGCAACCCTTTGCCGCCAAACCTGCGGTTTTGAGTTCTTGCCTGTAAGTCGCTGGCCACTTGTAGGGCTTCTTTCGCTGCGGCGACGGCGGCGGGATCTGCCGCGACATCGATACAGTCAGCGCCTGCTAAGGTGTAAGCCAAGGTGAGATTCCGTACAGCAGGCAGGTGTTGAAAGCTCGCCCCACAGATCAGCTTGAACCAATGGCCATCTTTTAATGAGTTTAGGGGATGATAATGTTCTGTCACCCTTATATGCTAATCCTTTGAGCTGAAAATTACTATGTGAAAATTTCTACTTAATTTTAAAATTTAGGCTGATACAAGCTGGAAACGCTACTGATAGCAGTAGCTGTGGCGCTGTTGGCTCTATATGTAGAGTTCTGCCTTAATTTTTTTTCCTAAATTTGATTTTTTGGAGAGCGACTGCTAAGGCGGGATTTGGAGATGGGGCGATCGGCTTTAGTTACACACAGACTCTCTATAGTATCATAGTTTGGTGCATTTGGCAAGGAAAAAGTAGGCTAGAGATTTTTTTTGAAGTGGTCGTGCAGTGGCAGTTCCCATAAAGTTCGATCGAGCATGGAAACCCATCGACCAACCGCAGATGAACTGTCTACTCCCTTACTAGAAGCTAAATTCATCTGGGTTAATCGGCGATTCAACGAGCTATACTACTTGCTCAGCCGCTTGTAAACCGTAGCCAAAGCATGGCTATCCCCCACATTTCCCGGAAACAAAACAACTGGTAAATTGGGAAACAGAGGATGGTTGGCCTCGGTTTTTACCACCGAACAACCTGCGATAATTTGACCAATTTGCCTGACACTTTTGAGCGCCAAACCTGTACTCAAAACATCATTAGAAGTAATGCCGCCCTTGCTAATCAAAAACCCGATATCGGCAGGCAGTCCCCGCACGATATCCATCAATAAAGCAGAAACCGCCTCTCCAAATTTTAACCGGACTTCGGTATTTTCAAATTCGAGTTCCTTGCGGCTGGTATAAATTACAGGCGTTTTGCCATCGGCATGAGAATTGCGGGCTTTTTCGAGAATTTCATCGAGCAGTTGGGTGCGATACTCTGGTGAATCTTCTAACAAGTGAGAGACATCTATTTCAATGCTAACTATATTGGGTTCTTTTAACAAGCGCTCCAATTGTTCAGTAGTTTTCTTAACGTGGGAACCAACTATTACGGCACCGGGTTTGCCGCCCCTGACGTATTTTGCCATTTCGTCGGCTGCTACTGGCTGCGGGCCGAGGTCAGCTAAGGATGTTAAAATACTCGCCGCGCTGCGGAATAAAAACTTTTTGCCTTGACTGACTGCATTGAGAATGTGTTTGGCAAATGTGTCTAAATCGCCTTGGCTTTGGCCGTCAACAACCGCACATTGGTTGTCTGTCATATCCATCAGTCGATCTAAACTTCCGTAGCGAATGTCTCCGAGTAAAATGCGATCGACTGCATCAGCGGGGATGCGACCTTTGGTTTTTTCTTCTACATAGTCTGGCAGGTAACTGTGACTGTACCCGAAGACTGAATCTTTGGCAAATTCGGTTTCGTGTACTGGTGTCGGGACACTGTTAACTATTAGGTAGTGCACGCTGTGGCGGGTAATTCTGCCTCCTTCAAAAAAGGCGGGAATTAGGAAATGGGCGTCGAAGGGGCCGAGTTCTTCGGCGATCGCGTCGGTTTCGATGGGATAGTGACCGCGCAGGGTAGAATCGGAACGGCTAACTATTAGGAAGTCTTCGATTTTTTCGCTGGCGATCGCCCTTTTTAGATTTTGGCACACTTCGCGGGTGACGGAGGCTGCTTTTTCGGGAGTTAGCGATCGAGTATTTGTCAGTATGAAGAAAATCGGGCACTTGTCCCGCAGCCCCAAACGCAGGGTGTCTTCGTCCCAACGTGTCAGAAGCAAGCAACTGTGCACGGTTTGAGAACCTGTCGGATCGTCGTCGAGAACTATAATCTTGGGTTTGGCAGAAGACATACTGACCTGGTTGTTAACGTCACCTTTCCAAGATATCCTTACCTGTTACGTAACAGGAAAAAATTTACAATAGTTGTCAATCACCCGGCACCGATCGGATTACCGATACAGTGCGGGCACAGAAATTGCCTAGTTGACCAGTCTCAGTGGTTCGCCCACTACGTTTAAGGCAAGTGTTCAAGTACCTACCCGAAGATGCGTGCTAGTTTTCGGCCCTAGAAATCAGAAGTTAAACAGGTGTAAGGGTTAAGCCAGTGCTTTTGATATAGTTACCGACCTTAAACATTGACAAAGCAAACATTACCCCGCGAGGGAGGACTTCAATGTCTAATTTTGTTTTTGTACTTGATGCCAAAAAGCGACCGCTCAATCCAATCCACCCAGGATTGGCGCGTAAATTGTTAAACAATGGCAAAGCTGCTGTTTTTAGAAGGTATCCATTCATAATTATTCTCAAGGTAGAGGTGACACTACCGCAAGAACCAATCACACTCAAAATAGATCCAGGCTCTCGAATTACGGGAATTGCATTAGTGCAAGGAGAGAACGTAATTTTTGGCGCAGAGATAACACACCGAGGTCAAACTATTAAAGCCAGTCTTGAATCTCGTCGTTCATTGCGTAGAGGGAGAAGAAACCGCCATACCCGCTATCGTCGGGCCAGATTTTTAAACAGGACTCGCCCTAAAGGTTGGTTAGCTCCGAGCTTGCAGCATCGCGTCGAGACAACTCTAACTTGGGTGACTAAGTTAATAAAACTTGCCCCCATTACTTCTATTGCTCAAGAACTTGTCCGGTTCGATTTGCAGCAACTAGAGAATCCAGAAATTAGTGGAACCGAGTACCAACAAGGCGTTTTGCATGGCTACGAGATCCGCGAATACTTGCTCAACAAATGGGACAGAAAGTGCGCTTACTGTGGCGTTACTGATACAGCCCTACAAGTCGAACATATTCATCCCAAAGCCAAAGGCGGATCTAATCGCATTTCTAATCTTTGTCTTGCTTGCGAAAAATGCAATATCAAGAAAGGAAGTCAAGATATTGAGCAGTTTCTCTCGAAAAAACATGAGATTTTGAAACGGATTTTGTCTCAAGCAAAACGTCCTTTAAAAGATGCAGCAGCAGTTAATTCGACTCGCTGGGCCTTATTTAATCGGCTTCGTAGGACTGGATTCCCTGTTTCTACTGGTAGTGGTGGGTTAACGAAGTTCAACCGCACTCGATTGAATTTAGCTAAAACTCATTGGCTAGATGCAGCTTGCGTCGGGAGCATTGTATCGTTGAAAGTTTTAACAAACAAACCGTTGCTAATTAAAGCAACTGGACACGGGACACGCCAAATGTGCCGTACCGACAAATTTGGTTTCCCATCTCGTTATGTTCCCCGGTTTAAGTTTGTCAAAGGTTTTCAAACGGGAGATATCGTCAAAGCAGTCGTTACCTCTGGCAAAAAAATTGGTACATACGTTGGACGTGTTGCCGTAAGAACGAGTGGCTCATTCAATATTTCCGCATCCGAATTGGTGTCGGGAATTAGCTACAAATATTGTTCAATTATTCACAGAAAGGATGGTTATTCGTATGCAGCATAGACATTGCCCCCCTTGGACTCTCACCGCTGACCTGGGTACAGGTACAGCGGGAGTCTCCAAGGGGGAAGACAGATGATATTTGTTTCACAATTCTCATAACTTATAATTTGGAGAATGTGTTTGAGTTCGATCGGTTCAGTAAGCTGCATAGTGCTACTGGGTAAGAGGCGCACGCAGCCTTGCACGCTACTAACTTTTGCCATTTTTAAAATTAGCAGCGTTTCGCTCTTGCAACTTTTTCATTTCTGCTTGAACTCCCACGGCTACCTGCAAAGCTTCGTTGAGCAATCGTCCTTGTTCGCTGGCTCGATCGCTAATTTGCAGGGCATTCAAAGTTCTCAAATTATTGGCAAACAATTCGGAGTTAGTAGCGACAAATTTTTTGTTTTCCCTGAGAATTCTTTCGGTTTTCAACGCTCGAACTAAATCGTCTCTGATTAGCTGCAAGGCTTGAATGACTTTTGCCCGATCGCCGATTTTGACTTCCGCATTGCCAGCATCTTCTATCCGATCATTAATGGCGATCGCTTGGATTATACCATTATAGCGATCCACATCATCAAAAAGATTGATTAAATCTTTGTTTTGCCGACTGCATCGAATTTTCCACGCATCCTCAAGGATTAAACCGAGTATCGCAACCAAGTGGAGGGCGAACCACAACAAATAAGCTCTAGGAAATATCGCAACCAGCAGCCAACAACTGATTAGAAGCAAAACAATTAAACCGACAGTTTTCAAAGCTTCGCGAGCAAACTTAGTCGCTGTCGGCGGCCGGTATACGCGATCGGGCCCCGCGCCTGTGAGGTGCTTGAGCTCACCGACAGTAATTTCTAATCCCTGAATGTCAGCTCGCATAAATCTTCACAAATATTTCTTAATTATAAAGTTTTGTAGTAGAACAAGGGGCTCGTCTACAATAAACCTAACACTTTTTTCAACCAAAACTGCACTATGTCCGCACGTCCTATATACCTCGACAACCACGCCACAACCCCCGTAGATCCACGGGTACTTGATGCGATGCTGCCGTATTTCACCGAACAATTCGGCAACGCAGCCAGCATCAACCACGTCTACGGCTGGGAAGCAGAAGCAGCAGTAAAACAGTCACGACAAATCATAGCAGAAGCGATCAACGCCTCCCCAGAAGAAATTGTTTTTACCAGCGGCGCCAGCGAAGCAAATAACTTAGCGATCAAAGGTATCGCCGAAGCTTATTTCAGTAAAGGAAAGCACATTATCACAGTAAAAACCGAACACAATGCAATTCTCGACCCCTGTACCTATTTGCAAAAATTGGGGTTTGACATTACTGTTTTACCAGTGAAAAGCGACGGGCTGATTGATATAGGCGATTTGATCAAAGCGATTCGGGCCGAGACAATTTTAGTTTCAGTGATGACAGCTAACAACGAAATTGGCGTCATTCAGCCGATCGCAGAAATTGCAGCAATTTGTCGCGGAAATGACATTCTTTTTCACACAGATGCGGCACAGGCGATCGGCAAAATTCCCCTCGACGTAGAGGAGATGAATATCGATCTAATGTCCTTGACAGCCCACAAAATCTACGGGCCAAAAGGCATCGGTGCTCTCTACGTGCGCCGCAACAAACCGAGAGTGCAGCTAGCGCCGCAAATGCACGGAGGAGGCCACGAAAGGGGAATGCGATCGGGAACTCTCTACCCACCGCAAATAGTTGGGTTTGCCAAAGCAGTAGAATTGGCAATTGCGGAAATGGAGTCGGAAACAGAACGAGTGGTTAATTTGCGGCAGCGTTTGTGGGAAAACTTGAGTGAATTGGGCGATGTTTTTCTCAACGGTCATGCTACTAAGAGATTGCCGGGGAATCTCAATATTAGTGTAGCCGGGGTTGACGGTCAAGCGTTGATGTTGGGTTTGCAACCGGCGGCGGCAGTTTCTTCGGGATCTGCTTGCACTTCGGCGAAAATATCTCCATCTCATGTTTTAGCAGCGATCGGGCGATCGGACAAATTAGCTTATGCTTCAATTCGGTTCGGTATTGGCCGGTTCAATACCGAAGCAGAAATAGATGCAGTTTCCGAACACGCGATCGCAACTATTACATCTCTCCGACAAGCTCAAAAAGTAATGAGTTAGCAAGTAGTTTTGAGTTTTGAGTTTTGAATTATTTAACTTAAAACTCAAAACTTTCCCTCTTTTTCTAGTTGGCGCAGGCGGACTTTGGTTTTGTAGGATCGATTTCAATCACCGAGTATAATTTGGATCAACCCCTTATTTAGAACCAAACACCTCGCGCACCCGATAAATCGGTTTTCCCTGCGACTCGTGATAAGTCCGCATCATCACTTCCGCCAACAAACCAAAACAAAATAACTGCACGCCAGTTAACAGCAAAACCACAGCCAAAATCAGCAAAGGACGATTGCCAATACTTTGACCAAAAGCAAATTTCAGGAAAGTCAAATAAATTCCTAAAACCGTTCCCAACGTCATAGAACTCAGTCCCAAAAGTCCAAAAACGTGCATCGGTCGAGTCAGGAACTTTTTCATAAAAGAAATAGTTAACAAATCCATCAACACGCGAAAAGTCCGCCAAATTCCGTACTTACTTTGACCGAAACGGCGGGCGTGGTGTCGCACCGGAAGTTCTGCAATTCTCGCCCCTTCAATAAACGCCAAAGCTGGCAAAAAGCGGTGCAATTCCCCGTAGAGATTCAAGTCTGCTGCCAACTCGGATTTATAAGCTTTCAAAGAACAGCCGTAGTCGTGCAAAGTTACGCCTGTAACGCGACCAATCAGCCAGTTCGCAATTTTAGAAGGAATCAACCTACTAATAGTATTATCCTGCCTATTTTTCCGCCAGCCGCTAACTAAATCGTAGCCTTCATCTAACTTGGCCAACAATAGCGGAATATCAGCCGGATCATTTTGCAAATCGCCGTCTAGGGTAACAATAGCACGGCCGCGAGCGCGATCGAAACCTGCCGACATGGCAGCAGTTTGCCCGTAATTGCGGCGCAAAATTACAGCACAAAGGTCATCGCGAGTGCTGGCTAACTGCTGGAGAAGTTCACCAGAACCGTCCTTAGAACCGTCATCTACACAAATAATTTGATAGCTGAGTCCAGAGGGTTGGATAGAAGAGGCGATCGCCTCAATCAAATGAGGCAAACTTTCCACCTCATTATACACCGGCACCACCACTGAAACGTCGAGAACAACCTCAGCGCCAGCCTGCTGTGCAGCCAATTTTTCCAAAAATAATGCAGCGTCCATTTTTTTATTCGATAATATCAACAGTCAACCGTCAACAGTCAACCGTCAACAACTCACTAGGTTGATAACTTGCCACAACTTTACCATATCCCCGCAATTGCTGGTAATAAGCTTGACTGACTAGATCGCCATCCTCCGACAAAACATCGATACCGATACCGTTGCGACCTTGTGCTTGTCCCGAACTGTGAATGTAGCGATTATCTCCGAGATACAATCCTACGTGAGTGGCTTTTTCGGGCGTACCAAAAAATACTAAATCCCCCGGTTCTAAAGCACTGATACTAACAGGTTTAGTAAAAGCTTCCTGCTGATAAGCATCCCTCGGCAACCAGATGCCCGCAGCCACAAACGCCGCTTGCATCAAGCCCGAACAATCATAATTCGGCCCGACTGTACCGCCCCAAAGATAATAATTGGATTGGTTCATAGCCTCGCGAGCGAAAGTAATTACAATTGGTAATTTTTCCTTGATTTGGGCCTCAGAAAGCACCAGAGGATGATACACTGTTTCTGCCCGATCGAGCAACTCGACATCTCGAATATCCAGCCATCCAGGATAATCATCTTCGCACAGCCGCACCATCACAGCCGTTGTATCCCCCTCAACAACCGAGTCTATGCCATTTGTCATCCCCTTGATAAGGGGGGGCTGGGGGGGGTCAACTACTCGCAAATGCCGCCCCAGGGCTGCTTGAGTGGCCAATCGATCGCACTTTGGGGAATCGTAAATATTTATGTGCGATCGGGCTCGGTACTCCTGAACATCAGATAATTGATAATTGGCCATTGCTAATTGCTCATTGTTTGCTGTTAATTGTTCGCATTTATTGTTCGCATTTAACGATAGATTGCCATTAGCTGCTAGCCGTTAACCGTTAACCGTCAGCCATTAACCATGACATTTTTTCACAAAGACGAACAATTAGAAAACCTCGGCAGTAGCATTATAGACTCCGCATTGTCAGAATTTACAGGATTAAGTGGCGATCGTACAGCCATTACCTGGATAGTCTACGATCCGCCGGTGCGAGTCAATACAGGCGGTGCCCTGAGTCCAGAAGAATTTTGGAAATATCAACCGCGAGGTTTTAGCGCTAGAGCTTCCGAACGAATTTATCCAGCCAGCATCGTCAAATTATTCTACCTCGTTGCCATCTGGGAATGGGCGCAAAAAGGCATGATTCAAACATCGCCAGAATTAGAACGCGCCGTCCGAGATATGATAGTTGATTCCAGCAACGACGCCACCAGTTTAGTAGTAGACGCGCTCACCGGCACCACCAGCGGCCCAGAATTATCACCAGGCCCCTTTGAAAGTTGGAAACAGCAGCGAAACATCGTCAACCGTTACTTTCAATCATTGGATTGGCCGGAATTACAAAATATTAACGCCAATCAAAAAACCTGGTGTGACGGCCCCTACGGTCGCGAGCGAGCATTTGTGGGAGAATTAATGGAAAATAGAAATATGCTGACCACAAATGCAGCGGCGCGTTTGCTGCACAGTATAATCGGCGGCGTAGCTGTTTCTGCCAAAGCATCGCAAGAAATGATGGGTTTAATGAAACGCAGTTTAGACCCAGCAGAATTAGAGGCAGATCCTGAAAATCAAGTTACAGGTTTTTTAGGCGGCGGATTGCCAGAATCAGCAAAATTGTGGTCAAAAGCGGGACTGACAAGTCAAGTGCGTCACGATGCTGCTTATATTGAAATATCGGGCTTGCGACCGTATTTGTTGGTTGTATTTACCGAGGGGAAAGAGAATAGCAAGAATGAAGAGATTTTGCCATTTATATCGCGGCAATTTGTCGAAGCGATGAAGACACTGAATTAGATTTAGTAGTTGATTATTGCGGCTAGACTAGACTTGAACTGCAAAAATAATTTGGACGGGCTAGAAGCCCATCCCACAAAATTTTCTTGTGGGATGGGCTTCTAGCCCGTCCAAAAATTTGATTAAAAGGAATTTTTTCCTAGAAGCTCTAAAACGGAGAGGGAGGGATTTGAACCCTCGAAGGATGTTAACACCCTTAACAGATTAGCAATCTGCCGCTTTCGACCACTCAGCCACCTCTCCAAGATGACAGTAACTAACTATAGCACACACATCTTCTTCTTGCCAACCCCTAATTTAAAAATTCCTCAATCCCTTACTCTGTATGCTTTCCGCCGAAGGAAAAAGGCAGATGTTACCCAAAATCCGCCTCTGACCCAACTCCCGACTCGAAAGCTATTCCCCAAAGCCCCTAGCCTTCAAGTGCTTTTGCCAACTAAAATTGGAACTCAAAAAGAACCTCTTAGTATACAAATACCCCAAGCGGTACAGGTGAGCCTTGCGATCGCCATCGAGATTAAAGTCCGTCGTCGTCACCCCAGCATCAGTCACATCAATATTAATCACCCTGCCCTTATCCATTTCTCGCTGGTGATAGCGGTCTCTTGCTTTCATCATCGTTCTGAACATCGCCGCCAGCATCGACAGGGGAGTATCAATCTTAGCTTTAGTCTCAATTCCGGTATCGACTAATCGAAACCCAAAGGTAAACCAGCGCGGCATAGCAGGAGTCGAACCGACGGATTGTTTGTCATAAATCCACAGGGGGAAATTGCTCAAAATTCCGCCATCTACAATTAAGTCATCGCCGAGTTTTCCCGGTTCAAAAAATAGCGGAATACTCATCGACAACCGAACGGCTTCAGCCACGCTAAAATCTTCAGCGCTTTTGAGTCGCAACTGCTCGTACAAAGGATCGGAATCCGTCGATTCGCGTCGGTGTAAGTCGTCGGGCAGCACCAACATTTCACCGCGACTGAGGTTGGATACTACTACTTTTAATTCCCGGTCTTTTACGATTTGTTTGACATCGGCAAAAGTGTGCAAGTTACCTCGACCGAGCATTGCTTCCAGCCACTGCCGGAACGGTTGCGCCGAATATTCTCCCATCTGACGGCTAACTGTTAGGAAAAGCAGCGTCCAAGCCGGAGATTGCAAGTCGTCGGCGGGGTCGCCGTTTAAAATTAGAGGACTGTTTTTTTGAGTTAAAAATATGCTGTAATCGAGCTGTCCTAAAATTTCCTCTAAATCATCTATTGACAAGTCGGTTGCCAATACTGCGGCAGTAATTGCACCTGCCGAAGTGCCGGCCAATTTTCGCCACTGGATGCCCAAATCGCTACAGCACCTGAGTGCTCCTAAAAACGCAACTCCGCGCACGCCGCCGCCTTCAAAAACCCCGTCGGCATAGATTTGACCGTTTTCGTCGGGAGGCGGAAATTTGCTGAGAATTGTTTGTTTTTCGGTGGCGGTGATTCTGACACCTGGTTCTTGCAAAATTTGCTGCGGATACCACTTGCTCATGGAAAATACCTCGGATCAATTGGGGGTTTTAGATTTTAAATTGATATCTATTGTTCTTGATTTTTGTCGGCATCCATTGCCTCTTTGACGTATTGTTGAACTTGCGATCGCACTTGTTCGTAGGCCACCGACGCGCACCAAGGTCGGAGAGATAAAATAGTTGTATCGGGAGTAATCTCGGCTACCAAACAAGTCGGGGGCGGATTCTCCAACACCAGCGGGTGAGAGTGGGCAATTTCTAATAACTCAGCTACAGTTGGACGAATTGGTCGATCGCCAATATCAATCTTCAAGTCTACTCGCCTCGTTCCCATTGCCGTTGTATTTTTCAGTGTACCGTTAAACAACTGATTGTTCGGGACAATAATTTTTATGCGATCGTCTGTTACCACGGTGGTTGAAAAAATCCCGATGCTGTCCACCACTCCCTTAACATCGCCAGCTTCAATCCCATCCCCGACTTCAAAAGGCCGCAAACTAATCAACATTACCCCAGCAGCAAAGTGCGACAAAGTATTTTGCCACGCCAAACCTATCGCCAAACCCGCGGCACCCACCACCGCAACCACGCTGGTAGTTTGAATTCCCAACTGACTCAAAGCGGCGACTACTCCCACTACCAAAATCGTAATTTCAGCAGCTTGAACTAAGAATTTCCGCAGGGTGGCTTCGGTGCGACTCAGTGCTCGGCGAGTCACGCGGCCCGCAAAGCCGATCGCAAATCGCGTAATTAACAAAATGCCGATCGCCCACAGCAGTTGAGGTACAATTTTAAACCCCAATTCTACGAATTTTTTCGAGAATTCTTGGGCTACTTCCAAGGCTTGTGTTCTTTCTGCATTTAGCTGAGAATAGAAGGTTTGGGCTATTGGTAAAAACGTCTGAATAACTGTCATATCAATTGGGAATTGGGAATTGGGAATTGGGCATTGGGAATTGGGAATTGGGCATTGGTAAACGCGGTCGGGAGCATCTCAATGAAAGCAGCAAAGCTCGAAATTGGAATTAGGAGTCAGGAGTCAGGAGTCAGGAGGAAAGAAGAAGAAGGAAGAAGGAAGGAGGAAGAAGGAAGGAACCATAATAAGTGTTTTTACAAATATGAGATGCTCCCACGCGGTCTCAGTCTTATCGCTCACTCCGAGAGTCCGACAGGGGTTAAAAACCCCTGTCTCATAGCTAAAGTCCTCTAAAAGAGGACTAAAGTCGATAATTTTATCCTTCAAACTCTTGAGTCGGTTTAAACTGATATCTTGCACCCTTGTCAGCAACAGGCTTTCCGGCCTGTTCCACAAAATATAAATTTTCTTGTGGAACAGGCCGGAAAGCCTGTTCATAAAAGGCTAATTGAGAATGGTGCAACATATGAGTTTTAAACGACTTTTGCTATGAGGCAGGGGTTTAAACCCCTGCCGGACTACTTTTAATAGTGTACTGCTACGCGGGGCAATCGGTGTTTAAAACCGCAGAGAATTTCCCACGAAATAGTTCCCAAAGTCGCGGCCCAATCGTCAGCACTAATTTGATTTTCCCCATCCTTGCCCAACAGAGTCACCACTTCACCAACTTCTAAATCGGGAATATCCGTTACATCCAGCATTAATTGATCCATCGTCACGGCTCCCACTTGCCGCACGAATTGACCCCTGACTAAAACCTGCATTTTATTAGAAAGATTGCGCGGAATACCATCTGCATAGCCGATACCAATTACGGCAATCTGTGTCTGCCGCTGAGCTATAAATTGATAGCCGTAACTGACTCCGGTTCCTGCTTCAATTGTTTTCACCTGCGTTACCCTAGCTTTTACCTGCATTGCGGGCTTCAAATTGGATCTCGACTGCAAGTGAGGCGCTGGATAAAGACCGTAGGTAGCTAAACCGACCCGCACTAAATCGTAGTGCAAATCCGGGTCAGCGAGGGTGGCTGCTGAGTTTGCCAAGTGGAGGCGAGGGGGGTTAATTCCTGCTATTTTAATTTGCTCGATCGCCTGTTGAAACCGCTGGTGCTGCTCTCTCATAACTGTGGGGTCGGGACTGTCGGCTGTCGCCAAGTGAGAGTAAATGCTGGCTAATTTTAAATTGGGCAACCGATTGACTAATTGCACAAATTCTGTTGCTTCCTGCCAGGGCGTACCCAAGCGAGACATTCCCGTATCCAAGCTAGCGTGAACTGGCAAAGATTGGTTAATGCCTGCGAGAACTTCTGAAAAAATTAGGGCTTGTTTGGTAGTAGCAATAGTGGGCTGCAAGTGCCATTGGGCGATCGCCTTTACCTGTTCCGGTGTATGGGTTGCCCCCAACAGCAAAATCGGCGCTTCTATCCCAGCTTCTCGCAATTCTATTCCTTCGGGAATTGTCGCCACTCCCAGCCAACTAGCACCTGCTTGCAATGCTATTTGACTGACTGCAACAGCACCGTGTCCGTAAGCATCCGCTTTCACAACTGCCATCAGTTCTGTGTGGGGAGATAAGAGCTTTTTAAGCTGTTTTACATTGTGAGTTAAAGCTGCTAAATCGATTTCTACCCAAGCCCGCTGGCATAGTCCCCCGTAACCGTCCCCCAGCAACGTCTGGCGGGATTGTTTTGTCGGTGATTCTGCGGCTGTTTGTTCCCCACTCAACATTGTCGATCGCTCCTACTTGCTTACACCATTAAAAACTGCTCGGAGATTTTACCCTAAGTTTGATTATAATAATATTCTCTCTTTAATCAAAGTTAACTGGTGTATCATAGCACCAAAAATACCCGGTAAAAACTATGGACGGACTGGCCTACCTACATTTAGCTGAAACTTGGGAAACGGCTGCGAGTCAAACTCGATCGACAAACTCAAAAATGCACCGGAATTTAGCCTCTGCTCCTTTACTTTTCTTTACGATCGCTCTCACAATTTTCAATTTAGTTAATCCCGCACTCGCCATCAAAAAAGGTGATTCAGGCCCGGAAGTAGCCCAACTTCAGAAAACTCTACAAAACGCAGGCTATTTTCGGGGTAAGGCTACAGGATTTTACGGTTCTCTCACCCAGGCTGCTGTGAAAAAGTTTCAAGCAGAGAACAACCTGAAAGTTGACGGAATTGTCGGCCCTAAAACCTTGTCAGCGCTCAAAGGTAAGCCGGAAGAGGCGAGTAGTGAAGCTGCGGAAAAAATAGCGCCAAATGTCGATCGACCTTCGCCATCTCCTACCGCCACAGAAAACACAAACGAAGTCGAAGATAAAACTAAAAGTCAGGCCCAAGAACCTCTCTTTCAAGAACCATCTTTGCCACCTTTTAAAACAGAAAATTCCGATGATCAAGAAAGTGGCTCACAACCCCAAAGGCTAGTAAATCCTCCCGACAACACTCAAGGAAAAATGACATTGAAAAAAACAATTTACGGCAACATATCGCCAAAATCAATCGTTTATTCGGGAGCGGGTTTGTTTTTTGCTCAAAACATGATGTACCGCCACACAATCACAGTTTACGACAGGAACTTTAATTTAGTCAAGACTATTCCCGATACAGTAAACTTGTCGAAGTTCGGCTTTTCTAAATTCAAAGGCAATTATAAAGGCTCTCCCGTAGAAGCGGCTTTTTCAACCGATGGCAAATATGCCTACGTCTCCAACTACAAAATGTACGGTTCGGGGTTTAGCAATCCGGGAACCGACAGGTGCTCTCCAGCGGCCAAACACGACCAAAGTTTTCTGTACCGCATCAATACCCAAACTTTGAAAATAGAAAAGGTAATTCCTGTCGGTGCAGTGCCGAAATTCAATGCTGTTTCGCCTGACAATCGCTTCGCCCTCGCTAGCAATTGGTGCAGTTGGGATTTGAGCGTAGTTGATATCAATAAAAATATCGAAATCGAGCGCGTGAAACTGGGTGCATATCCTCGCGGTATTGTTGTTACTCCCGACTCAAAAAATGCCTATGTTGCCATCATGGGTTCTTCCAATATTGCGAAAGTGAATCTCATAGACTTTTCGGTAGAATGGCTGAGAAATATTGGCAATGCGCCGCGTCATTTGACGATCGATCCCAACGGAAAGTATCTTTATGCCACTTTGAATGGTGAAGGAAATGTGGCAAAAATTGACCTAAAAACTGGTAAAGTGGTGGACAAAGTTTCGACAGGAAAAGCACCTCGCAGCATGACGATTTCCGATCAGGGAAAACTGCTTTATGTGGTCAACTATTTCTCGAATACTGTTAGCAAAGTTAGGACGAGCGATATGAAAGTGCTGCAAACAGTGAAGGTTAATTCAAGCCCGATCGGGATTACTTACGATCCGGAAACTAATCAGGTTTGGGTAGCTTGCTATTCGGGCAGTATTATGGTGTTTCAAGATTAATTTAGCAGCTTCGTAGTTAGAGCTTCAGTCCTGACTACAAACAAGAGCGATTAAATGTTATTGTGGGGCGTTGCTCAGAGCAACGCCCCTAAAATATTACTTGGACAACTTTACAGGCTTCACAACATACTCAGAAGACTTAGCAGGTACTTGCCCTTTTTTGGCCATAGCTTGGTAAATCATGGCTGCTACTTCAGCGCGAGTTGCTGTTCTATTAGGCTGCAAAAGTGCGCGCTTCGGGTGATTGACAACAATGCCAGCTTCTGTGGCTGCTGCTACCTTATCAACTGCCCATTTCGGCACTTTTTTCCTGTCTGTATAAATCTGCAAAGTTTTGCTTGTTTTCGCTGACCGTTTCAAGTTTAAACCGCTCGCCAATGCTGCGATGACTTCGACGCGGGGAATATTTTTGTCGGGACGGAACTCATTGTTTGGGTATCCTTTAAGATATCCAGTTGTGACGGTGTGGTCGATCGCAGGAGCGACAGGACTCTTGTCTTTTACGTCTTTAAAATCAATTGGTTTTCGGATCGGTTCTTTGTCGTCGGACATTCGCTGAATTAAGCGCGCTAGTTCGGCTCGCGTCATCGGTTCGTCGGGACGAAATTTGTTGTCGGTGGAATCAGCAAAAATTTTCCGATCGACTAAAGCTACAATGAACGGACGCGCCCAATATTTGTCTGGAACATCGGAGAATCTAACGGGCCCAACTTTGGGTTTATCAGCTTTCGGTTTGGTAATTGCTGGATTGGGAGTAGATCGCGCAATTGGCTTGGGAGGAACAACGATTACACCCACCGGAGGAGTTGCCGGTAAAATCCGCCCTAAAGGTGCAACAGGTGCGACATCCGGTTTTGACGGAACGGGGGTTGCAGCGGGCGATCGCAAATCCGAATTTGGCGATTCTGGCGTTAATATTCCCGGAGTCGCGGGCGTAACCGCAGGCTGAGAGAAAACGGCTGGAAATTGCCAATTTCTGGCATTCAATCGATCGGGATTTTTACCTGTTACCCAAAATAAAATTGCTCCCATCGTGCCGAAGGCAACCAAGATAGCAATCAATTCATCCAATCCTAGAGGGTTTCTTTCCCCTGACGGGGGTTGTGAAGAAGACATATTGTCACCTACATATCAATGTAGAAATTAAATCACATATTTTTTGGGTCTGGTGGAAACAGAGAAGGCTAAATCAATTATTCCAAAGTTCTCACTGTCAATACTTGCGGCGGCGTGGAATCGGGAGGATAAATAAAATCAACTTTTACCGATGTCAGTTGCTGATTTTTTCCATCTTCAACTCAGCGCCTTCTACTCCCGAAAGAGCGATTCCGACTCGGTTGACGAGAATTTCTGCCGCTACCAAAACTCGGCTGCCGCTGGTATCGATTTTGACGCGGCTGCCGCGATCGCCTCAAAGTGCTGCCACCGTAACCCGAACCGGTCGATCGATTGCCATTTGGACGTACTGAGGGTCTTACTGGCTGGTTGTATGTGGGCGATCGCAAGCGGCCTGTCGTCCTTAAAACTTGACGGTTTCTCACAACCGGAGGCGGAGTTCGATAGCGAGTTTGATACTGCTGAACAGCTTGGTTGTAAGTATTACCATACCCGCCATATCCTGTCATAATTCCCGGCTGATAGACTGGCGGCATATAATATTGCGGTCTAAATAACAAACTGCCGATCGCCTGACCAGCTATAGCCCCAGCAAACGGTGCCCAGAAGCCAGATTGCTGCCGCACTACTACGGTTTGTGGCTGACCTGTTTGAGGATTAGGAACTGTTTCGGTAACGTTGTGAACGTACTCAATTTTAAAATCTTCTGTCAAATGCAAAACCGCTTGATTGTTATCCACATTTAGATAACTTTTCTTGCCTGCCGATATTTCTTCATTTGTTAAGCGAGCCATTTGCAAATCCCTAGTGCGGTAAACTGGGGGACTGCCGGGGGGAGTATTCAGCAACATCAAACTGTATTCGCCATCAGCATCGTCGTAGGTAGCTTGCTGTACAGGATATTGACCTTGACTCAAGTTATTATTTGGTGCAGGACGCACTGTGTTAATATTCGGATTTCCCGCAGGATTTGTAGAAGTTTGTGTGCGAGGTGAACCGCAGCCGGTTGCCGTCCACAAAAAAGTTAAAGCCATTAAATAAATTGTCAGTTTTCGCAGCATCATAAATAGTAATTGGGAATTGGGAATTGGGAATTGGGCATCGGGCATCGGGCATCGCGCATTGGTAGCAAATAACCCTTCGACTCCGCTCTGGGCACCGCAAATAACTAATAACTAATAACTAATAACTAATTACTCCTTCCTTAAAGGGGAATAAGTTCTGGGAAATTGACCAACACTTGGTCGTTGGTAAGTTCGTCTCCCAACTGTGCGGGAGAAAAGTGAACTTGCACAGCTCGGAGCCTTTCTTGGTAATGTAAATTAATCAGTGCTTTTAAACCGACTTTCAGCGCGCTGATGTCCGCAAGGTCAGTTTCTAGGGCAGGAACTTCGCCTTCATAAGCAACTGTCAGCATCACCACCACATTTCTCGTTACCGGCAAAGACAAGGGGGAATTTTTATCGTAAACAGATGTACTGTATTGAGGCTCGCTGAGATAGCGATCGGCTGAATCAATGAAAAGTTCATCCACATAATCGCCGGCTTCGCCTTCATTCCAAAAAACATCGCCTTCATTGGCGGCTGATTGCCAGTAGTTGTCGTACTGCAACAGGTGATTGCAAATTTCTACCAGACCTTCTCCTAAAACTACTATGTCGCCATCGGCATCAATTGCTTGTCTGGCGGTGCGGTTGAGAACTCCTAACAGCGGTGCAACATCTTCGCCTGTTAGGTGAACGAACACGCGGCAAACTGCCAATCTAGTTTTACCTGTAAATTGATTGAATCGATCGCGCCAAGCATTCATAATAACCTAGAGTTGTAATCTGTAGGGCTATATTTCCAACCATAGCAGGGGATTTGAACTCTTGCCGTCTACCCTCAGATTGATCTGAAGAGTATTTTTAGCGATCGCCTCGGCCGCCTACTGTCTCGCTTTGACTCATCTAATTTTATAGCAGTTTTCAATCGGATCAAATACAGTTCAAATACAGTAGGAAAACCGCACAGCCTTGTCCTGACTGGGAGCAGCGACTTTTAATAATTGGTATGAGATTGATGATGGTAGCAAGAGTTTTTTTTATTGATATTAATTCAGCGCTCGTTTGCTTAGCCGGAATATGATATTGTGTGCGATCGATTCATCTGTCTATTGTTTGCAGTGCTTCGCGATCGCAGTGATATCAATTCCGGTAACACTCATACAGGATGGGGAGTGGGGAGTGGGGGAATGTGGAATTGCGCGACCTTGACTTTATCATTGCCCTGCAACCGGAAACGATATGACAGGAAATTGTTGGGGTAGATAATTTCAAATCAAAAAACCTCCAATCTTGGAAGATTGGAGGTGCGCTAAGCGAATACTTTGGTTTGAGATAACTATTTGAGGCTCGCGCTTTGGACTTGTTCGATCGCAATTTCAGAACTTAACTCAGCAACTGGCGAAACAGGCAAATCCAGCTCGCCGCCTGGAGCTTCTGGGTGTTCGCGAACGACCAAAATCGCATCTGCTGACTCAGCTACAGCACCCGCCGCCGCCAAATCGAGCAAGGCAGGAACTTCCATGTGTCCAGAAACACCTGCATCTGCGATCGGAGCGATCGGCTCTTCAAAAACTTCAAAATTATCGGTCATCGCAGCGCAAGCAGCAGAAGCGCGCTTGCCGGCACGGTAGCTCATGTAGGCCGCACCGCCACCCAAAACTCCAGCCAAACCTAGGAAACCGAGAGCTGCTGTTTTGTAGGATTTCCACGGATTAATGCGCTCCGAGCCGCCGGAACCTAGGAGGGTTGTCGCAGAACCAGATTTAGACGCGCTAGATTTGCTGTAGGAACAGGGGAAAGCAGATGCGGCGTCACCTATGGCGATGCTGCTTGCGATCGCGACGACGGAAGCAATGCCAGCTAACACTTGAAACTTCTTCATAAAAAAAATTCGGTAAGTGGGAAACGAGCAAGTGGGAAACAGATCGGCGGTTTTAACCGCCTTGAATCTTTCCATTACACGGGGAGTGCTTAAGTCGGTGTAATGAATGTGATGTACTTTCACGCTTGACAATTACCATGTCAAATGTGGCAATCCCGCGAGCGCAGAATGTTTGCTCCTTGCGGAGCCTCCCTTTCGGGGTAATGTTAGCTTCGACAATGTTAACTGCCGGTAACTATATCTAGGACACTGACTTAACCCAATAAATCTGTTTAATCCTAAATTTCGCTTGGCAAGGAACTAGCGAGAGCATCCCTTGGTAGGTCTTTAAACTCTTACCGTTAACGTAGTGCAAGGCACTTAGTCTGGTCAACTGTGGTTTAAGTCTTAGGCTAGAAGCCTAGTGTGTGTCTTTAGACCTGGGTCGTTGACGGTGCTTGGGAGATTGTAAAGGACCATTAAAAAATTAATGGTAACAGCTCTTTACAAATCTATCAACTCTGCGCGCCGCCCATATCGCGGATCGATCGCAAAAGTCAGCTATAGCCTCACGCTATTCAAATTTAAAATTGCCCGCTTAAAAAACTGGAATGGTTACTATGTAAGCGTTTGGGGTAACAGATCGGTAGAAGTTCAAGTTTTGTGAACCCATACTTGGATCGCGCCCACATTAGAAAATCTGAGGTGAGACAGTAGAAATTTTAATTACAGAGCGGCAAACACTTGGTGACAAACTACTTTTAAGGCTACTTTTGTAAAGGCTTAGTTATTGGAAAAACTCTTATTTTTATGACAGACAACGCGAATCAAGGCATTGAGCGCTCCGCGCGCCGATTGTTGGTGACGGGCGGGGCTGGATTTATCGGCTCGAATTTTGTGCATCACTGGTGCAGCAGCTATCCGGGCGATCGAGTAGTCGTACTCGACGCTTTAACCTACGCCGGAAACAGACAAACCCTGGCAACTTTGGAAGGAGGCGAAAATTTTCGGTTTGTGCAGGGGGATATTTGCGATCGTACCTTAGTCGATACCTTGCTCAAAGAAGAAAACATCACCACAGTCGCGCACTTTGCCGCAGAATCCCACGTTGACAGGTCAATTATCGGGCCCGCAGCCTTTGTTCAAACAAACGTTGTCGGAACCTTCACACTGTTAGAAGCCTTCCGCAAGCATTTTGAAGCAATTGATGAGGCATCTCTCAAAGCACAAATGCGCTTCCTCCACGTTTCTACCGACGAAGTTTACGGCAGTCTCGGCCCCGATGACCCAGCCTTCACAGAAACAACTGCCTACTCGCCCAACAGTCCCTACTCAGCCTCCAAAGCTGGCAGCGACCACCTCGCCCGCGCCTATTTCCACACCTACGGCGTCCCGACAATTATCACCAACTGTTCAAACAATTACGGCCCCTATCACTTCCCAGAAAAGCTCATTCCATTAATGTGCATCAATATGTTATTGGGCAAACCGCTGCCAGTATACGGCGACGGTCAAAACGTGCGAGATTGGCTCTACGTTCTCGACCACTGCCGCGCTTTAGATGCCGTTATTCACCGCGGTCAGCCTGGGGAAACCTACAATGTTGGCGGCAACAACGAGGTAAAAAATCTCGATTTAGTAAAAATGCTGTGTCAGCTAATGGACGAATTAGCTTCTGATTTACCCGCCCGTCCTTGCGAACAATTGATCGCATTTGTCAAAGACAGAGCCGGGCACGATCGGCGTTATGCTATTGATGCCACCAAAATTCAAACAGAGTTAGGTTGGACTCCCTCAGTAACAGTTGAAGAAGGTTTGCGACAGACTGTAGAATGGTACTTAGCCCATCGGGAGTGGTGGGAACCCCTGCTTTCGGAGGAATATCAAACTTACTACCGGAAAGTCTACTCTAACTAATCTACTCCTGGACGCACGGGCTACCACAAACCCGAACCAGTAAAAAACTGGTTTTCCAGCTCAAGAGTGCGTCCAGAAAGGTTTCTGTCTTGCCTTCAATCTTGACATTTAAACTCCAGGCACAAAAACCCGGTTAGAGAAAGGAAAATTTTTAGTTGCGTGCGATCGATCCGAGTTAAAAAACCTGTTTTCTTTGGTCTTTGCTCCTAACTTCAGATTTAATTAGGTGCAGGTGACTAGGGAGCATCTCATATTTGTAAAAACACTTCTTCTGGCTCCTTCCTTCTTCCTTCTGACTCTTTTCTCCTAGCTCCTGACTCCTGACTCCTAACTCCAATTTCTAGCGGAGGGCTGCTTTCATTGAGATGCTCCCGGTGACTATCACACACATTCGCCCTTGTCAATCTTTGTGAAGATTTAGTTAAAAATCACCCCAAACGCATAAATTTAAGTGTTTGTAGCTGATAATTTTAATAGAGTTACAAGATTAAGCATTTTAGAAGCTTTTAGGAAAAACAAAAAGCAGCAATGACTGAAATAAACTGGCTCAAGCACGTCCAAGAACCTAAATACTGGCTGTTAGGCATCGGCTCCGGTTTGATGGCCCTACACTTAACTCTAACTTCCAGAACAAACGACACAGACCTGTTCGGTACAATGTTACTGTTTTGGGGAGTCGTAGCATTTCTCATTTGGGAAAGGCACGAATCCTTAACTTTTGAAAGTGGAGTTTTCGCCAGCTTCTTTGGGACATCGTTAATTGCTTTAATATTGCTCAAAAGTTCCTCGATATCGGGATACGACTTTTTTATCAGAGCAACGCCTTTTTTGTCCGGAATCAGTCTCGCCTTGCTTGCTTCCGGCACAAAAGGACTGAAACAATATTGGCAGGAACTTCTAATTCTTGGCTATACAGCTATTCCTCCAGGATTGATCGGAGTATTGGTTGATGTCCCCCAATTAACCGCTAAATTTTCAGCTTTCATCCTGCACTATGTAGGATTTGACGTGGTGCGGAAAGGGGTTTATCTCATCCTGGAAAAGGGCAGTGTGGAAGTGAATCACGGCTGTTCCGGGGTGAATGCGATGCTACAAGTGTTAGGACTAGCTCTGGTTTTCTTACTGATGTTTCCTACCACTACGGGTCAGAAAATTGTCTTGCCATTCGTGGCAATAATTACTGCATTTGTAGTGAATGCCGCCCGCGTTGGTCTCCTGGCAGTGCTGGTATCGCTATCTCAACCCGAAGCATTTAAATACTGGCACGAAGGAAATGGTTCGGTAATATTTTCGATGATTGCTGTATTTATTTTCGGGTTATTCTGCTGGTTTGCAATTTTGAAAGACCAACCCCAAAATAAGGAAGGACAGAATTGCTAATGGCTATTACCTCTTGGAAACCACTTAGGCTTTCCCTGTTGGCTGTTACTTTGGGAGGGGTTTTGTTGGTTGCCGGAAAATTGGTTTTCTATCCATCGGACGGCAAGCATGTGGCCACCCCGTTTGAGTTTCCCGAGTCGGTGCCTTTAGCCGATTGGAAACTAAACAAGAGCGCGCCGATCGAACTTAGCGACAATTCAGAATTCAAAGCTGCCAGGAAATATGAATATCAAAAAAATAGCATGGCTCTAGAAATAGAGATGCGCTATGCGGTAGACACCATTGGGGCAGTGGAAGGTATGATGAGGGGACATACAGTTCTCAAGTCGTCTCCTGGTAAACTAGCATTAGTAAACACTCAAGGCGCGGGGTTTCACGGAATTTTGCAACAGCAAAATCGACTGTATTTGAGTTCGTGTATCAATCCTAATGGCAGTGCTACAGTAACTTCCCAACAGTTTAGATATAATCGAAATACTCGCGATTGGCAGCCAAACCGTATTCTGTTTTGGTTGTTGGGTAGGGGAAATATTCAAGACCGGCGCTGTTTGTGGACTCAGATGTCTGTGCCTTTGGATCAAACAACTCCAGAAGATGCCCAAAAAATTCTAGAGAATGCTTGGGTTTCTTGGTATGAGTGGTGGCAGCCGCGATTCCCCGATCCTTGACTCGATTCAGTCGATTTTAGCTTTTAGCTTTTAGCTTTTAGATTTACTCCACAGGTGAATCGGGAAGCTGGAACAAGAGTCTAAAATTTTAGACTCTCCACGACTGTTGTCGGGGGCTTGTATCCGTTCTTGAGCGGGGTCAAGAGACATTTTTCTTAACAACAACTCTGATTATTTTATGAATGACTTACAAGGCGAACAAGGTTTTTCTATCTACAGACTGCGTTGGATTGGCTACGGTCTATTAATTCTGTCTGTATTAGATACGATCGCAACTCTTATACCAGCAAATTTTGGCAATCGCCTCTGGGAATTGCAAACGATTGGGGCTGTAGTGGAACGGGTTCCCGTTCCTTTACTGGCAATGGCGCTGATATTTTTTGGCGAAGGGTACGATCGCAAAGGTTTGGAAGAAGTTTTTTTGAAGGTTTTGTCTTGGGTTTGTCTGCTGCTAGGTCTGGTTTTTCTGTTGATGCTGCCTTTGGGAATTTTTGGCACTATCTACGTCAACAACCAAAACAACCAGCAAATTACTACTCAAGCAAACCAACAATTAGCTCAGTTGCAGCAGGTGGAAGAACGGCTGAATAAGGGTAGTCCTGAAGATTTAAGGAATTTGGCGGGGGAACTTACTCGTTTGGGGGTACAAGCGGATACGCAAAACCCACAGCAATTGAAAGAGCAAATTCTTTCGAGAATTACTCCGGCTAAGGAACGGTTACAGACGCAAAGTGCTGCGGTTCAGCAAAGTCAGCGCTTGGGGTTATTTAAAAATGCTGTTAAGTGGCTGCTGGGCGCGCTGATTTCTAGTGTTTTGTTTTTTACACTGTGGCGCGGTACTGACTGGGCTCGCTAATAGTTTTGAGTTTTGAATTGCGATTTTTGAGCTACTAAGGTGCGCTAGGCGCACCCGGAAAGTCTTGTTGAGGACTAAGGTGCGCCCTGTACACGCCGCCCGCGTCTTGGTGGTTAAGAAGACCCTCAAACCCTGGAAATTTCGTTGGGGGCAGCGCTGGCTCTTCTTCTTTTGAAAAGATATCGGTAATAAATCTTGTTTATTGCCGATAGCAAACACCGAGAATGAGGCAAATCCGTCGTTAGCGCAGCCCTCGAAGACGATCGCACCAAGACGCGGGCTGGATTGTGCAATCCACAATTTAAAATCTAAAATCCACAATCTAAAATCCACAATCCACAATCCACAATCTAAAATCTAAAATCTAAAATCTAAAATCGATTGATGGTATTTTCTAGTTTGTCGGCAATGCCTTCAACCCAGTTTTCATCTTGTTTTGTATAGCTGCGGGGCGCGTTAGCACCTAAGATTAAAACGCCTTGGGTGCCGATGGGTTGACAGATGACTCCTTGAGTATTTTCTGGCAAATAGTCAAATTCAATTTTGCCGGGATAAATATTGAGATTTACTAAATAAACTGGTTTATTTTTGTCGAGCACTCGCTGCAAAATCGGCCCTGGTTTGACTTCGGGATTGATGCCTAAAATACCGCGCCGCAATAGAACTTTTCCCTGATACACAATTACGATCGACCTTGTGGCGGTATTTGTCAACAGCAAACGCGACGCCCAGGCTAATTCTATTTTCACAGCCTCCGGCAAATCCGGCGCAAATTCAAAACCTTCCTCGCCGATAAGTTTTACGGAATCGGGCGATCGCGCTTGCACCTGCTGCCACAGCAAACCTGTTAAAATCAGCAAAGCGCTGATAATTACTCCCAAAGCGTCCGATCGAGCTTGAGAATCTGTAATTTGCTCTGTCAGCAAGCGGTTTACCATTAGCAGCGTACCTGCTAACCCTCCTGCAACTAAGGGCAATTGCCGCAAAACTTTATTGGGATCAGATTTAGTCATTAGTCATTAGTCATTAGTCATTAGTCATTAGTCAGCAGTCAACAGTCATCAGTCATCGGTCAACAGTCATTTAGTCATTTAGTCATTAGTCATTAGTCATTAGTCATTGGTAATTGGTAGTTGGTAATTTAACTAATGCCAACTGCCAACTGCCAACTGCCAACTGCCAACTGACTTTATCCTACTTCTCCAATTTCGACAATTCGCTGGAAGAGATAGCCGGTGCCGCGGGCGGTGAGAATTAATTCGGGATTGCTGGGGTCGTCTTCCAACTTTGCCCTCAGCCGCGAGATGTGAACGTCCACTACGCGGGTGTCTACGTGGCGTTCGGGCGTGTATCCCCAGACTTCCTGCAAAATTTCCGATCGCGAAAAAGGCTCTCCCGAACGGCTGACAAGCAGTTCTAACAGGCTGAATTCCATGCCCGTGAGGCGAATTCGTTCGTCGCCTTTGTAAACTTGGCGTTTGTTGGTGTCAATCCTGATATTGGTGACGTGGATGACTCCAGAGCTGGGAATTCCCGATGCTCCGTTTTTGTCAACCCTCCGCAGTACCGAACGGATGCGGGCTTCAAGTTCTTTGGGAGAGAAAGGTTTGACGACGTAATCGTCGGCGCCCAATTCTAAACCGGTGATGCGATCGGCTACGTCTCCCAAAGCAGTTAGCATGATGATAGGCACGTCTGACTCTTTACGCAACTCCTGACAGACGCCGTAACCGTCTAGCTTCGGCATCATCACGTCCAAAACCACTAAGTCGGGTTCGGTGTTGCGAAATGTTTCGAGAGCTTCTTCGCCGTCAGCAGCGGTGACGACATCGTAGCCAATCATGGAAAGGCGAGTCTCCAGAATGCGACGGATACTGGCTTCGTCATCGACTACCAGAATTTTTTCTTTATGGTTTTCCAAGTTACCGAGCACTCCTTAAGTTACATTTCAGATAATGTTAATTTTTTGTACCCTATCATAGAAGACACAAATTGAATCATGGGCGGCGATCGGTCTGAAAGCTTGATAATTGCTTTAACTCAGACTTTTCCAAATTTTAAGGGTGACTATTTATCATAAAACAATGCCTAAGCCTCGAATACAATATATTTGTCGGGAATGCGGCTATGATTCACCACAATATTTTGGCAGATGTCCTAGCTGTCAGAAGTGGGATTCTTTTGACGAGCAGTTAGAACAACCTACTGCTGCTGTGTCGCGAGTGGGTTTAACTGGGGTGACAACTAAGACAGTGGGCGGTTCGCCCCCTGATAAGTCGAAGGGTCAACCAAGGGTATCTTTCAGATTATCGCAGATTTCCGACCAAACTCAGTCTCGCTGGCCTTCTGGTTACGGGGAGCTCGATCGAGTTTTGGGAGGCGGGATTGTTCCGGGATCGCTGGTGTTGATTGGGGGGGAACCGGGAATCGGGAAATCGACGCTGCTGTTGCAGGTGGCGAATATGTTGGCCCGCAAGGATCGGATACTGTATGTCAGTGCGGAGGAGTCCGGCCAGCAGGTGAAGTTGCGATCGCAGCGTTTGGGCGTCGCTAATCCGGTTGAATTGTCAAGCAACGGCGGGCATAAATCTGGCAGTAACGGGGAAGCTAAAAAGGATTCCGAGGACAATTCAGCGGAGAATTTCTACTTGCTTCCAGAGACGGATTTAGAAGTTGTTTTGCGGGAGTTGGAAGCGCTGAAACCGAATGTGGCGGTGATTGACAGCATCCAAACTATTTATTTTGCTAGTTTAACATCTGCTCCGGGTTCGGTGGCTCAGGTGCGGGAATGTACTTCTGCTTTGATGCAGGTTGCGAAAAGGGAAAATATTACTTTATTTATTGTCGGTCACGTTACGAAAGATGGAGCTTTGGCCGGGCCGAGGGTTTTGGAACATTTGGTAGATACTGTACTGTATTTTGAGGGCGATCGCTTTGCTTCTCATCGACTTTTGCGCTCGATGAAAAACCGTTTTGGCGCGACTCACGAAATCGGTGTTTTTGAAATGGTAGCCAACGGTTTGCGAGAAGTAGATAATCCGTCGGAGTTGTTTTTAGGGAATAGAGATGAATTTTCTCCGGGTACTTCGACTACAGTTACTTGCGAAGGAACTCGACCGATTTTAGTGGAAATTCAGGCGTTAGTCAGCCCTGCAAGTTTTGGTTCGCCTCGCCGCACTACTACTGGTGTGGACAATGCTAGATTGCAGCAAATTTTAGCTGTTTTGGAGAAAAGGGTGGGGATTCCTTTATCTAAACTAGATGTGATTTTGGCGACGGTGGGCGGGTTGAAGGTGGATGAACCAGCGGCGGATTTGGCAGTTGCGATCGCCGTTGTGGCCAGTTTTCGCGATCGGGTGGTTGATGCGCGCACTGTTTTGCTTGGGGAAGTTGGTTTAGGGGGACAGGTGCGGCCGGTTTCGCAATTAGAGTTGCGGCTGAGGGAGGCGGCGAAATTGGGTTTTAAAAGGGCGATTATTCCTAAGAATCAACCGGTGCCAGAGTTAGGAATGGAGATTATTCCGGTGGCGAAGGTAATTGATGCCATTATTGCGGCGATTCCGGCTACTCCGGCTCAGTTGCAGTCTGGTGATATGGAATTACAGTCTGTTGATTTGGAGGAAGATTTGTCTAATTGAGATTATGTTAAAGTAGCAATAACTGGGTAAACACAAATCTAAAATTCACATGATGAAAGCATACGAATTTCCAGCAAAAGTTACATCGGAAGGAAAAATTAACTTGACCGATGACATTTTAAAATACTTGGCAGTCAACCAAGATGTAAGAGTGATAATTCTGGTGAATGAACAAACAAACTCAGAAGCAGATGAAGTAGAGGAAAAAACAGATTGGCAGCGTCTTGCCGCCGAACAATTCTTTGCTGATTGCAGCGAAGAAGATGCAATTTACGCTGAGGATTGAGCAATGACTAATTATCAGTTTGGAGAATTAGTTATAGTCGCATTCTTGTTTGCGGGTACAGCCGAAACTAAACACCGTCCTGGTTTGGTACTGTTGGACACAGGAGATGAAGATATGATTGTTGCCAAGATAACCAGTCAAATCCCTCGTACAACCTTTGATGTCGAAATTCAGGAATGGCAACAAGCAGGATTAAAGCGACCTTCAGCGGTTCGCTTACATAAACTAAACACATTACAAAAAAGTTTAGTTGAAAGGAGACTGGGAATATTAACCCCTGATGATTTGGTGCAAGTGCGAGATAGAGTCAAACAAATCTGGTCTTTCATTGGATGAAAATACAGGATCGCAAGCTTCATTAGTCACGGCAAATCTCAAATCTCAAATTTCCAACTGTATGCGGAGGCCCGAATTATGTATCAAGTAGACATTATTGAGGCAAAAGAAAAGCTTCTGGAATTAATCGCAGCGGCGATGAGAGGGGAAGAAGTGGCGATTACTCAAGATAACCAGCCTGTTGTAAAATTGGTAGGAATTCCCAAACAAGCTAAACCCAATCGGCAAGCAGGAAGTGCCAAAGCAATGGTTTGGATGTCCGATGATTTTGACGAACCGCTAGAAGAGTTTAAGGAGTACATGGAATGAGGCTGTTGTTGGACACTCATGCCTTTATTTTGATGCTTATGCGCGGCTGTGGTGAATTAAGTTAGTGCAAAAATAAAGAGGCAAAAAGGAGGTAATAGCAACGTGAGCGTTAGATTACATCCCCATGCTCAAGCACGATTGATTGAGCGAGGTGTAACTGAGGCAGAAGTAATTGCTACTGTTGAAAGTGGCACAACTTTTCCGGCTCAATTTGGCAGAACCGGATTTAGGCGCAACTTTTCCTTCAATGCTGAGTGGCAGGGAAAAGTTTATGCTATGAAGAAAGTGGAGGCGATCGCAGCCCCAGAAAGCGAAGACTGGATAATTATCACTGTAATTGTCAAATTCTTTTGAGCAGGAGGTTCCCGTGAAACTGACTTACGATCCAAGATACAACGTAGCTTATATATACCTGAAAGAAAAAACCGCACAGGTAAACACTATCCAGGTTAGCGATCAAATGAATGTGGACATTGCCCCCGACGGTACTATTTATGGAATTGAATTACTCAATGCCAATCAACAATTAGGGGCAGATAGTCAAGGAAAACTGATTGTAGTCAACGAAGCTTTGGGAGATTACTCTGAGATTAAACTCGCACTATAACTGCCTTAATAAAATTAGGTTAATAGAGATTAAAACCTACCAGGAAACCCTACGAATTTTTAGCAAAAGTCACAGATGAAGGGAAAATAGAATTTATTTCCCGATCGCATCTTAAAACACTTGGCAGCTAACCAAGAAGTCAGAGTTATTGTTCTGGTAAAAGGATCAACTGACACAGAAGAAGATGAAGAAGAGGAAAACGCTGCTTGGCAGATCCTTGCTGCTGAGCAATTATTGGCTGGCTACAGCGAGGAAGATGCTATCTACGACAATATTTGAAATATGCCAAATTATCAATCAGGAGAAGTTCTCTTACTGGCACTACCTTTTGCCGATGTAACAACATCAAAACTCCGTACTGTGCTGGTACTTTTGGATGCAGGAGATGAAGATATTGTTGTTGCACGAGTGACAAGTCAAACAAATAGGACTGTTTTTGATGTTGAGATTGTAGAATGGGAGCAGGCAGGTTTCTTGCGTTCGTCAGTGGTTCGGCTGCATAAGGTGAACACAATAGAAAAGCGTTTTATCAATCGTTGATTGGGAATTTTAACCGCTAGCGACTGGACGCAAGTTAGAGAAAGAATACAACAAATATGGTATTCTATTTTAGCAGGTTTAAAAAAATATTTACTTGCCAAATTTTTGAGGTGCGTTTTCACTAAAAAATGAAGAAATCAAAAAGACACAAAAATCAGTGGTCAAATGAACTAAACGACATCATTAGAGGTGCATCTGGCGGCTTTTTATTCGGGATTCCGCTTCTTTATACGATGGAGGTTTGGTGGATCGGTTCGCATACTGAACCAGCGGAAATGTCGATCGCGATCGCAACTACTTTTATCGTCGTTTTCTTGCTGACTCGCACAGAAGGTTTTCGCAAAACTAAGGACATCCGCTGGCTAGATGCTGCAATCGATACCGTAGAAGCGATCGCCATCGGCATTGTCTGCGCGGCTTTTGTCCTATTTTTGCTCAGGGAAATTACGCCGGAAACTCCGCTGCAAGAAACTTTGGGGAAAATCATATTTGAAGGCCTGCCGTTTGCCTTGGGAGTTGCCCTGGCAAGCGGTTTCTTGAGTGGCGATCGCTATCAAAGCTCAGACAGCGAAAAGGAACCTAGCATCAATCCAACTGTAGCAGATATCGGCGCTACTTTAATCGGCGCGATGATCATTGCTTTCAACATCGCCCCAACTGACGAAATTCCCATGCTAGCTGCAGGTATTTCGCCGCCTTGGCAATTAGCAATTATCGCCGCTTCGCTGCTAATTTCCTACGGAATTGTATTTGTAGCAGGCTTTACTTATCAAGCAAAACGGCAGCAACAGCAAGGAATTTTTCAGCGTCCCCTCAGCGAAACTGTCATGGCCTATTTAGTGTCGCTGGCGGCTTCTGCATTTATGATGTTTTTCTTCCACAAACTCAGTTTTGACGACCCGTGGTCGATTTGGTTGAACTATACGTTAGTATTAGGATTGCCGGCGGCTGTTGGCGGCGCGGCGGGGAGGTTGGCGGTATGAGTGAAAGTAATAACGAACAGCAAGAAAAAAGAACTCCTGCTGAATGGGTGACATTTGCGATCGCCTGCTTGATCCTTTTTACCCTCACCGGACTCGTAATCTACAACTGGGTGACTAAAAAGCAGGAACCTCCGATTATTTCTGTCACTCGGAACACACCAATTCGCGAAAATCAAGGGCAATTTTACGTACCGTTTACAGTGACAAACACGGGCGGCGAAACGGCTGAATCAGTGCAAATTATTGCCGAATTGCGCGTAAATGGCGAAGTTGTAGAATCCGGCGATCAACAAATAGATTTTTTGTCAACCGGCGAAACTCAAGAAGGAGCTTTTATTTTCAGTCGTAACCCCAGTCAAGGTGAGTTGATTGTGCGATCGAGCAGCTACAAACTGCCTTAACACAGATAAAACTCGGCGGTTAAAATCTTTTTACCTCGGTGAACTCTTTCTCTTCCTTCGCGCCCTTCGCGTCTTCGCGGTTCGTTCAATCTCAAAACCCCCTTGCGCGTTGGCATTTATTGCTATATTCCGCGCAGGCGCGATTTCAATCGCTTTGGAATTGCGATCGAGCTAACGCTTCACCAGATCGTGTTCCCACTTCCAAACACAGCTAGAAATCAAATTCGTGCAGATATGAGCCGTAATTGGCACTAACAAATTCCCAGTAGCTAAAACGCTGTAACCCAACAGCAATCCCACAGCCGTTGCCCAAACAGCATAAGGCCACTGATCCAGGGCTCCCAAGTGCAGAATGCCGAAACAAAAACTCGATAAAACTAAACTGGTAACATTCAATCCCAAAGCAGACAGCATCACGCCTCGAAATAGCAATTCTTCGCTAAGTCCCGGCAGCAGTCCCAGCCAAATCAAATCCGGCCAAAACAAAGGTTTGAGCACTACTTCCAAGTAAACATCAGCACTCCGGCGATAACCCGGCCAGAGGTGATAAACGATCGCACTACCGCCTGTAATTGCCAGTCCGAGCGCACATCCTTGGAGCAAGTCGATTCCTATCAATTTGACTGGCAAAAGCGATACCGATCCAAATAGCAACCACAATTTAGCTACCGCCAGCAACATAATTGCTGTCACGCCCATTGCTACTAAAACTTGGGTGCGCGTCAAGGGTTCAATTTCAGGATTTCCGGGAAGTTTTTCTGCCACTTAATCACTTTTAGATTTGAGGTTTGAGATTTGAGATTTGTTGGGTTTATACCAATTTTTTATGAGGCCCCGTAGAATCCGATCCCCCCTAGCCAAGGGCGGGCACGGGGAGTAGGGGTCGCACCGCCCCTACTAAGGGGGGGACAAGAGCCGGATCAAAGTCAACCCCTACTCCCCAACAATCAGGGGGATTTAGGGGGATCGAGATATGTGCAACTTCACATTAAATTGGTATTAGTCAGATAAACAACGCAGGGAGGAGATGTCTGCACCCAAGGAAGCTGGACTGATGCCGGCTCGCAAAGCGACCAAAACTCCGATCGCCTCTAAATATGAGTTTACCTGCAAAGCTTTGATTCCGAGTTTTTCTGGAGTCGCCTGCATCTGGGTTTTGTTGTCGCCGACAGCGATGATTTGTACGGACGATCGCGCACTCAAACTCAGAATAGCACTGCCGCCGCAGGCTGTGGCGGGTATCACCACTGCATCGACTCGATCGGCCCACAAACCCTGAGACTCGAAATCTCGCCTGTTTGCATAGAATTTCTCTCTTGTGGGGAGTAGGGGTTGGGCATCTTGCCCGCCCAATACCTGTGACAGGCAAGATGCCTGTCCCACAGTAGGAGTGACAAATTGTGACAGGTCAGAGGCCTGTCCCACAGTAGGAGTGACAAATTGTGACAGGCAAGATGCCTGTCCCACAGTAGGAGTGACAAATTGGGGAGCTTTGCCCAGGCCGGCAAGCACGCAAGGTAGGAAAGTATAGCCGATTTCCTCAGCAGCCGATCGCGGGGACAGGTGCGGATCGAGGGGAAGCGCAGACAGCGCCGGGGCGTGGGCGCAAGGGATTTTAAACGTTTTGACGACGAGGTGGCTGATCACAGCTTCCGCGCCGGCGAGGGGGTCAACTCCTTTGCCGCGGCGGTAGTTTTCGAGGGCGAGGCTGCCTTCATCGTCGGGAAATCTGGCCACAACTGCGATCGCCTCTACTCTTGCTTGTGTGATTAATTTTTCTGCAGCGCGCAATAAACTGTCGGGATTGCCGATCGTCCCCCAGGATGCCCCTGATTCAGAAATACGCAATTCTACTTGCAGAGGGCGATCGGTTAAAACACAATCAGTTATATTCAAACCCAATGTAGCTCTCGCTGCATCAGCCGCTTGCAAGTGCCGCAACTGCAAGTCTGGTTCAATGCCGGCATCGAGGATTAAGCCGATGCGATTTTGATGTACCGGTTGCAGACCCCAGCATCCGGCAGCAAATTTGTCAAGGGCGTAACCTTCAACGTAGAGAGCGTTAGGTATCGGCCAATAAAGTTGAGCGCCGTTGAGGACGTTGGGGTGAGTGATCAAGGTGTCTGAAATTTGGGCGATCGCCCTAGCCACGGGGAGCGCATCTCCTGCAAACCCACCAATCGAGGCTCCAACGCCTGTGGGGACTATCAAAACCACTGTTAAAGGGCGGGGGTTCACGGTGTTGCGGGGGATGCTTCCACGAGCACGTAGCCTTCTACCACAGCCTTTTGCCGATCGACATCCACGTCTGTGACTGCCCACCGCAGGGGTTCGCCGTGCTTTTGCAGTTCAATTTCAATCGCCGAGTGCAATTCTTCGGCGGTATCGTGGAGGTCAACTTCTGCGGAAATGAAATGGGTAGTCATCGGGCGATCCATAGTGATTTTACTGTGATCGGTACTTAGCTCAATTTTAGCTTAGCCCTAGGATTTACCGAATTGGCGATCGTACACAATGTCTTCTTTTTCGGTTTCTATCTTCAAGTTCGATCGGGGATAAGCAACACACAGCAACACATAACCTTCTGCTTGAAGTTCGGGACTAACGCCCATGCCATCAACTTGATCGACTTGACCCTCAATAATTTTAGCAGCGCAAGTAGTACAAACCCCCGCATTGCAAGAACTCGGCAACTCAATGCCGGCGGCGTTGGCGGCGCGGAGAATTTGTTTATCTTCGGGTACTTCTACGGTATAGGTAGAGCCTTGGTGGATCAATTCAACAGTGTAAGTCTTAGACATATTTCAATTATTGGTTTTAATTCCCCAATTGGAATTTACGCTAGATTTGGAAACAAAGCAATCAGTATTTTACCGCTGTTTGTGCTTTTGTGCAATTTTACAACTGCATTTTTTATTGATAATTTTTTTTATTAAATGGCTGGGCGAGCGAGTGGCATTTTGTCAATGACTTTTTCACAAATTATAACGATCGTCACGGGCGAACTCTGCCAGAAAGCACTTATACCTAACTAATTTTTGCCTTCAAGCCAACAACTCGTCAACAGCAACACTAAAACCCGCCAGCACTAACTGAGTGCTGACGGTAGAACCCTGGTTAAAGGTTAACTTTTGAGTTTTAGTCACGATCAATATCCAGCGACTTTCTGGAAAAACTATCCAAACTTCCAGACAACCCGAATCTAAATACTCTTGTGCTTTAAGAAAAATCTCTTCCGCACTATCAGTAGGAGAAACTATTTCAGCAATTAACGGCGGACTTTGAGGCAAAGTAGGAACATCGCCAAATTGAGCAACAAGTTCAGGAGTCAGATAAGCTACATCAGGACGGCGCACTCGCCTGTCAGTACGACAAGGAACTTCGACATAAACTTCGCCTCCTTGTCCGCTAGAATCTTTGTAATTTCCCCAATAACGATCTAGTCTAGATTGGATGAGACTGTGTTTTACTGTCATGCCATTTTTCTCCGCGATTTGCCCGTCCACCCATTCCATATCGTCGGGGGGATTAGCCATAAAGTCTTCTAGAGAAATATTTTCTGATAAAACGGCAGCCATTGCCATAGCCATTTACTCTCTTTTGCAGAATTCACTCATATTGTAGCAATCAATTGGTAATTGGGAATTGGTAATTGGTAATTGGTAATTGGGAATTGGGAATTGGAACTGAGATATTGCACCATTTTCAGCAACAGGCAAGATGCCTGTTCCACAAGAAAATCAATATCTTTGTGGAAGAACAGGCATCTTGCCTGTTCATAAAAGGCTTATTGAGAATGGTGAAATATCTCAGTTGGAGTAAAAAAATAACCTATGCCCTATGCCCCAGCCCTATGCCCCATGCCCCATGCCCAATTTACTCAATATTAATTTGATTGGGAGGTTTAGGTTGATTCGGTTGCTCATCCTTCAAAGTTTTACGCCCAGAACTAGCATACTCCTTGTACATTTCCACAAACATCTTGGTTAACTGTTGCAAAGAAAGTTGTTCGCCATTAACTTGAGCTTTCATGTAAGCTTTAAGCACTTCAATGTAAGCCAAACCGAGGGCAAGGGTGAGAGTTGCTGCCGTTGCACCGGAGATAGCACCGCCGACAACAGTACCCGCACCAGGAATCATTTTAATCAAATTAGTAACAATACTTCTGCCGACAGCAGTAACCCCGCCAGCGCCGCTAATAGCAGACAGCATCGCCGAAATAAACCCCTTATCAAAGGGCATTCCAAAAATCACAGTAATATTAGCAATCATTGCCGTTTGCATCGTCATCAAAATCGGCGCGTCAGCAAACGGTACAGGAGTCGCGCCGACAATTGCAGAACCTGCAACATAAGCACTTAGATACTTAAATGCCATATCGGATTTGAGGGCAATATTAGCAATTTGTTCTTTAACAAAAGCTTTTTTAGCTACTTCCGGCAGCAGTTGAACAGTTGCATCTACCAACTTGTCTAAACCGTGAGACTTTACTGTATAATCCTCATCAATTTCTTCCGGTTCAGCCATGACGGGGATAATTTGACTGACGGGCAAATTCATGTGTTCCAGTTGATTGAAAAACTCGCTGGGCTTTTTAGATGTAGTTTGAGTCAAAACTAAAATCACTGGTACATCTTTGACTTCCATTTCTTTTAGCCAGCTTTCCTCGACAGATTCTATTCTATTGGCGTTGTGATTGATGCAGTACCAGATAACGTGAATGTGTTCTTTTGGGTGCAGGAGTCTTTGGTCTTCAATCAGTTTAGCAACGTTTAATTGAATAACTTTAATTTGTTCGGCGTTGAGTTCGAGTCCGGGAGTATCGTAGACTGTAATTGGGCAATTCGGTTTTGTATATTGGCGAATGCCTTGAGTTATGGGGCGGCCGACTCCGGTTTCTGCTAAGCGTTGGCGAAAAACGGAATTTATCAGGGTACTTTTGCCGACACCGGTTTTGCCGATAACTAAAACATTGCACTGTCCCACTTGGTTTTCTGCGTCTTTGAAGGCGTAGTAACTTCTATTTAAAAGCTCGTCTAAGGAAAAGTCGTCTGACATGGCGGTTGGCTCCGATAAGGGTGGGATATCGAATCTGGATTAAATACCACCGAATAGAATTCGGAGGCTCTATAAACCAAGTCCGAGCCGAGGGGGACAGGGGAGTAAGCTGTTCGACATTTAAAGGACGATTGTAGGGTGCGGAGCGTACATAAGCGTTTCCCTTGTAAGCGTAAGTGTTCTAGCTGACGCACCTTACCCGGTTCGTTAGTCGTTTAAATGCGTAACAGCTTATTAAATATATTGTAGCAATTTGATTTCAGAAGCACTGGAAAGGATATCTGATTTAATTATTCAATATTTTCAGGATTTTCAGGCTGCTCGCTGTCAGGCGGTAAAAAATCAGGATTAAGAACTTCTTCTTCAGTAAATGGAGACTCTGGGGGAAATATCTGAATAGATAAACCTGTTTCATCTGCGGCTAATTCCCTAGCATCTTGATAAGATTCATTAAAAATCTCTTCAAAAAAACGATATAAACTCGGACTTGTTTTGAAGGTATCTCGGATGCGTTGACGATGTTCACGAATGGTGTACACCCAACTATTTGTTCGTTTTTCTGGCTGATATTTATACTTAAGTAAGTGCATTAAAAGTACCCTTAAATTACTTTTTAAAGCATTCTTATCGCTTTTCCCCATACTTTCCAGTTCCTCTAGTAAGTTCTCTAAATCTATTTCAGAAAACTTTCCCTCTTTTAATAAGTTGATTGTTGTCTGTAACCAAAGATAAAAATCCCGTTCATAAAGAGATGTTATTGCAGTTGTTATTGATTGGATAGTTGTCATTTTGTTTGACTCCATTTCTTGGTCATCAACCTAAGAATATTGTAGTAGTTGCGTAGCCCTTCGACGGAGTTTATCCTGAGCGTAGTCGAAGGGTTCAGGAACCGCGACAGCGAACCCTCCGCTAAATGCTCCGCCCAACAAATCCCAGAAATTGTTGGGTTTCGTAAACTCAACCCAACCTACTGAGTTTCGGATTTCATAATTTAGTTTAACCTAGCAATCCATCGACCTCAATGCTAAAACCGATCAGGATTTGTTGGGTGCGGGCGGTATCGCCGGATCTAAATGTCAATATTTGATTTTGAGTCATCACGAATATTAAACGACTTTCGGGAAAAACTAACCAGACTTCCTGACAGCTAGATTCTAAATATTCCTGTGCTTTGAGAAATACATCTTCAGCGATATCGGTGGGTGAAACTATTTCGGCAACTAAAGGGAAACTTTGGGGTAAAGTGGCAAGGTTGCCAAATTGTGCAACTAATTCGGGTGTGAGATAAGCGACATCGGGGCGGCGAATTTGTCGGTTAGTGCGGCAAGGAACTTCGACATAAGCTTCTCCCCCTTGTCCGCTAGAATCTTTGTAAATTTTCCAAGCTTCCCCCAGGCTTAACTGAATTTTACCCGTCTTTAGTGTCATGCCATTTTTCTCCACAAGTTGGCCGTCTACCAATTCCATGTTATCGGGCGGAGCGACCGTGAACTCTTCTAGAGCTAAATTGTCTGATATTATGGTAGCAGTGACCATAGTTATTCCCTCGTTTTTACAAATCGGTTTCAGAACTTGCCTGTATGATGTTCGATCAAACCTTCACCAATGGCGCAAACTCCTCTAACTTCACTTGTAAGTCATCCACCAGCATTAAACGATACCTTTCGGTAGTTTTCAACTTGTGGAGAACATAACTAGCAAACTCATATCGCCACTTTTTTCTATCAAGTTCATTCGAGATGTTCAGCGCTCTGATTGATAGGTTGTAAGGGTATTCTTCAAAGTTGATCTCTTTATCATTTTCAAAATCATGCTTTCCTACTGTAAGAGTGATTGTTGAGTTACGAAACTCATACCAGTGGTCAATGCCATCAGAAACCAGCTCTAATTTTAGAGCCAATATAAACTCTAATTCTTTGATTAAATGTTCGATGTCCTGTGGAAAGTCTACAAAAATATCTAGTGTGCGAGACATAAAAACCTCCTTTATTGAAACTCAGTAAAAGTGATGTCATAGATATCGCCAATAATTCGGACGCTATCAATTTTTCCGCGTGTAATATTTTTCGCCCTCTGCAAACCTCGTTCAGCCTCAGCCTCTATCAACCCAGACACCCTAGCATCTATAATTATATCCCTAGCCTGTCCGCCTCGTCTAATCGAGTTGTTGATCTGATTTTTTACTGTCGCGCTTGTAGCACCGGCATCTAGACTTTTGAATTCAGTGAATTTTCCATCTACCTCAGCATCGGGATTTCTACCTCCATCGGTTTTTTCTACCAAGGCTTTAACATTTTTTCCCTCTTTTTCCAGAAATTCCGCGATGGCTCTTTCGGTTGCAGCAAAAGCTCTTTCTGATTCATCAATACTGCCACAATTAGCCGAATTTTGCTCAGGGGTTTGGTTAGTCCCGTTATTCACCATTTTTGGTTATTTAAAATTTTGGTGAATTATCGCACATTATGAGCCAAGTCACTTGAGAAAAAGAACCGGGTTTCTCACTTAGTCAATACTTTGAATTAGTTTAATGTTATTCCTCAGCCATTCATTGACCAAAACTTGAACCTCAATCTTTTTGCTATCGGCAATTTTAGTCACAAATTACTCGACATTGGATATCAGCATTACTTGTGTCAACTCCTTTCTGCCTAAAGTCTGTAATTCCTAGTTCTAAGCTCTCTATTGATACTATTTCACTCGCTATATTTTCCTTGGTTTATGTCACATTATCTTACATCAATTGGAATATTCTTGATAAATCGTATGAGTTCCTGTAAATCAATATAAATAAAATATAAAATAGCCGCGTTTCCTAGTCTCAATTCTCCGTATTTGATACCCCTTTTTTCTTGAAAGTTTGTTAAGTCTTGGTCAAAAGAAACAACATATCTGGGCTTGAAATTTATCGTACCATCATCATTTTTACTTATTGTATTCATCACTTCTTTGTAAACATAGGATTTTACATAGCTTTCTATGGTATCCTTTTTTTTAAACTCAATTTCAGTTTGAATCTTATCAGGATCTAACTCTTCATAAGAATTAATTCCTCCTTTATCTTTAAAAAAATTATCTAAAATTGGATAAATAAACTCTTCATTCACTATTTGCCGAACTTGCGGATTTAGTGAAACAACTGGATTAAAAATACTGATAACACTACTCGCAGAATTATGTTTAATCATACCAATCCTTGCTTAATATAAAAATCTTGAAGTGTTTTGAAATTAATTTTCACCAGTTTAATCTGGCTTTTGTTAAAGTAAGTATTATCTACTGGATGTCTCTTTTCAAACTCTAACGGATCATTAGAGAAATAAGGTATCCAAAACTCACTTTCAGTTTTTACCTCCCAATTCTGCTGTACCGACCATTCATAGACTAACTGTTTCTGTATATCATCTTTTACTTTGTTCTCACCATTATTATCAATATAGTTTTGTGAGTACCTTTCATAATCCCAAATACGCATATACTTGTAGTCGATAATTTTAATAGAGGAGCCAACAGTTTGCTTTAAAAATTCTTTAAAAAATTCTAAATCTTCATTAAACATATATCTAGGTCGAATATTTACCGTACTTGGTTTATTTGGTTCACTCCGAGAAAGTTTCATATATTTATCGAAGATTTCTGGATAACTTATTTTTAGGGAAAGCTTTACCAGTCTTACTCGAAAGGCTGGCTTGCCTTCTTGCAAACCTATTGAAGTGGCTTCATAAAACTTCTCTATTTGGTTTTCTTTCTCTTTCAATACTAAATCAGGACGCAAGTAACGTACTCTTGTAAACTTATTTAATTTCAATTCAAATGGATTAATGGGGTATTCATTTGGGAATTGTTCAAGATATCCTCCAATATCTGCAAACATTGCTCTTTTTTTATATTCAGGTGTATTGAGCACATAAGTTTGGCACATATCCTCCCATATATCATAGAAACTGCTAAAACCCCAGTAAATACCTTTATTATCTTCTTGTCGCTCTCCGTATAAAAATGCCTCTACTGCTTCAAAAAAATGCCAATAATCATCATCTTTATAGGCTGTTTTAGTGTCAATATCTTCTAGTGTTTCCCTCAAAATATCTACGGTTTCGGCAAATGTATCTTCGCCAAATAAACTACTGTTAGGTTGCAAATAGTTTTCTTTAAACTCCTCGGCAAGCTCGGCAGCCCTATCGGAAATATTTTCTAATTCTTCCAACTCTCTTTTGATTTCGGTGTAAATAAAACAAAAAAGTTGTAAAATTGGCGGACTTTCTTTGATTAAAATATTTTTAGCAATATTCATTTCGTCAATATAAATCACATCCTTATCAAGATAGATAGCTTGGTGCATATACCGATGAATCTTTGAGTAGTCAATTTCGGGGCTTCTCATTTGTTTTTTTTCTAAAGACGAAATTCGCAATTCATCATACCCCTCAATTATTTTATCTAACGAATTTAGTTTGCCATAAAAAACTACCTGTTCATTATTTTCATTAATAAAACTAAATCCGTTTTCATTTTCAATAATTCCGTCTCTATCAATAGTTATGTCTTTGCTCTGCATATCATTCTGTTTTCTTTGCAGATACGTTTTGAACGTTCGGTACATCTTGAAGAAGAAACCTTTGACTAGGTTAAAATCTGTATGATCAAAATCATCAAATCCTAACGGAAGCCAAAACTCTAAGCGATCAGTTTCCTTATTTCTCTGAAGACCGACGAACGAATAGCTACTGTTGCCACGTTCTTGATCGGTTTTAATGATATCTATTTTACTGAGGTCAAACATTTACAAAATCAATTACTTTTTTAACAAATTTTTGAACAACATCTTTTTGGGTAAACTGTCCAAATGTAACTAAATCTCTTTCTCTTTCAGTCATTCCCAAAAGTTTAGTCAAAGGCTTACGATTGTTACTAAAAACACTATCCCAGATAAAGAACATCAATTTATTTTTGATGTGTTCTTCCGTTATAATTTCTTCATTAATAAAGAAGTAACCAATCTGTTTATCCTCAATTTTCCTGACTGTTTTGTAATGACTGCGGATGAATTCATTTAACTTATCAACAAAATCATTCCATGCACAAGTATCATTGTTGTAAAGTTTTACTCTTTTGCTGGACACTACGTTTCTTTGGTTGTCATCCTCAATATTTACAAACTCCCAATCCCAACGACGTTTAAAGGCACTATCCATGAAATAGATTGAGTTATCAGACGTATTCATGGTAGCCAAGAATGATAGATTTGGGGGCAATTTAATTTTGCATTCTTGAAGTCTAACCCTTTTTTCTTCGCTTAAATCGCTGAAAATATAGTCAAGATATTTATTGTAAGTTTCCTCTTTACAAGAATCTCCATCATACTCAAATGAGTATCCCTTGTCTTTAGAAAGAAAATATTGTTTAAAGCTTATTGCTTGCAACAATCCAGTTTTTTCTAAATCTGAAATTGTTATTGGATATTGTGACCAACCGTTTTTGTTTCTATCAAGAAGTTGAAATACAGTACCAAAAATTGCTGCTGAGTTACCTCTATTAATTTCATCAATGACCAAAACAACATTTTCGGGTTGTTTGATTATCTTACTATGTTTTTGTTTTAGAGTAGACCTTTCTTCGATAGAGAAATCTTCTTGACGGGTTTTTCCGATTTCTTGCTTGTATTCTTCTGTTACTTCTTTTTTATCCTTTTCATACTTAATACAGCTTATTATTATATTTTTGTATGCTTTAGCTAGTGCTTTTAAAAAATGTCCTGAGTAGTATTTATACTCAACCTTGCCACTATCGTCAGTTAATGGCATCAGTTTACCCATGAAATCACCATAGGTGTATTCTGGGTGAAACACAGTTGGAATAATATTTGATTGGTCAGTTATCTTCAACTCATCAGGAATTATTATATTTTCAACTCTATAACTTTTGCCTGTTCCGGGGCTTCCGAAAAGAATTTTTTGAATGGGACTATTGGGCATAAGGTCTAATCGTTTTTTGGGAAATTGATAATTATATTGGCGCTCGCAAGACAGTCAAAACACAACCATCTTAGTGAAAAAACATATTCTTAAGAGATTATAGCGGTTTTGGAGTCATAAGTAAAATGCAATTATTGAATTTGCCTTCTGACTTCTGTGATAAGTCCTAGAACCGCCTTCTTGCTATCCTTCACCAACGCGATCGCAAAATTTCTCTGCCAATTCAAAGAATAGCCGAACCTTCGCCCCCTCATTGCCTGCGTTTCTGACTTGGGCTAAGAATTGGGCTAAGGGAGCGCGATCGCCCCTAGCCCCCTTAACAAGGGGGGGACAAGAGTTCAGACAGCATTTAGAAATGTTCCAGCAAAGATTTCTCTTGTGCATAAACCTTTCGCAGCGACTCCAGGGCGATCGCACTTAACATCAATTTAATCACCCCCACCAAATTTCCCCACTCCAACAATTCAGAAACACAAACAGCTTTCTGAAATCTATCCGCATAGAAATCCACCCAAAAATCCGGCGCGTGTCTCTCTTTCTGACTCGCTATCCGGCGCTTCCAATAACCAAAATCTAAACCAGAGGGCGATTCCACTCCCAAAACTGGCGGAAAGTCGGCATAACTCACAAACCGACTCATCCCTTTAGCGTGCACGTACAGGATATGCGCCCAGCACTCGAAGCGATATATTTGTTCTACCTTGATTTTCAGCAGCCGCGCGATCGCCTCTTTCGTCACAAACCGGCTCAATCTGTGTCTGGGGGTTGATTTTGGTCGAAAGCTTGCTAACATAGTTGGTACATCCCACTTGATGGGAATTTTCAATGGTTGGTACATCCCACTTGATGGGAATTTCAGATGGTTAATAAATCCCAGTTGATGGGATTTGAACTTTGATAGGCGATCGTCCTTGAGTTTTCCAGGCCTAGGGGCGATCGCTTTTTACAGTATAATTGTATGACTTATATCAATCATCTGTCAAGAGGTTATGGGTTTAATTAGATTGCGGGTTCGAGAGTTTGCTGCTGAGAAAGGCTGGACGATCAAAGAGGTTTCAGAGCGATCGGGCGTAGTCTACAGCACGCTGAGAACCTATGCCCGATCGCCCGGATTAGCAACAGTTGACGTGACAGCCTTGCACAAGTTGGCGAGGACTTTTGATGTGTTGATCGAAGATTTGTATGAGATTGTGCAGGAGTGAGCGATCACTCTTTACGATAAAATTTTATCCCAGAGTAAATCTAGTTTTTTGTCAATGGGTTTAATTAGATTGCGGGTTAAAGAATTTGCTGCTGAGAAGGGCTGGACGATCAAAGAGGTGTCTGAGCGATCGGGAGTCATTTACAGCAGACTCACCACCTATTCACGTTCTCCGGGAATGGCAATGGTTGATTTTACTTGTCTGCTGAAGTTGGCACGTACTTTGGACGTGATGGTGGAAGATTTGGTTGAGGTCGTCAAAGAGTAGCTTTTGGCTGAAACCAGGCTAATATCATAGATAAATCCTTTTTCAAGGGATTTGAATCGGCGATCGACCGTCAGTTGTGCAGACCTTGGGGCGATCGCTTTTTGGGATAAAACTATCCTATGATGGTACACCATCATTTGTCAAGTATGGGTTTAGTCAGGCTAAAAGTCAGAGAATTCGCTGCTGAGAAAGGTTGGACGCTGAAAGAAGTTTCAGAGCGATCGGGAGTAATTTACAGCACCGTCAGACACTACGCCCGCTGTCCGGGAGTGTCCACCATTGACTTCATTTCCATACACAAATTGGCCCGAACCTTTGATGTGATGATTGAAGACTTGGTGGAAATTGTGCAGGAGTGAGCGATCGCTTTTACGAACTAATTATCCAGTCAATATTACTCGACAGTTGCTAGCATCTGATTGACAGACACGCTTTGTTGTAGCGCTTCCCAATCCGATGTAACAGGTTGGTAAGAACAGTAACACACCACAATTCGCTCCTCAGTATCAGAAGCAGAAAACTGCTGAACGCGAGTAACTACCCAATCTCCATCTTTCCCGTGGGTGACTCCATTACCGGGGTCAGATAAATTTTCATAATCGCGGGTTTTGTCCCCTACTTGAGGAATTTCTGGGTTTTCTTCCCAAGTCCAATTTTCCCAAAGTATATTAGTGAGACCGCCCCTCGGCATAAGCTGACGTTGTTCCCAGCCGGGAGCACTCATGCTTTCGGTTTTGTAGACAATCCAGATTTTTTTGGCCATTTTTCCTCCCTTTCCTTTAATCTTGGTAATCTTGCCACATATCCTGAAATAATAACTTTTTTAATGGTTGAGTTGCTAGAAATCCCCCAAGCACAAAACGTAGTTGTTACAGACGACGCGCTAACAGTCGATCTATCCGATGGTCGTACTATTTCTGTTCCTTTAGCTTGGTATCCTAGGCTATTGCATAGCACACCAAAGGAACGCAATAATTGGCGATTTATTGGTGGAAATGATGGAATCCACTGGCCTGATATTGACGAAGACATTAGCATCAAAAATATTATTCTCGGTAAACCATCTGGAGAAAGTAAGAAGTCATTTCAGCGGTGGTTAGAAGAACGTAAAAAATCCGATAGAACCTGAGTATATCGCCTAAAATAAGTTAATTCAGCAAAAAGTCATAGTGAGATATAAGCAAGGAGCGATCGCGATGACATTAACTACAGCAAAATGGACAATAGATCACTACCATAAAATGATCGAAGCCGGCATTTTAAACGATCGCAAAGTCGAATTACTAAATGGAGTAATAGTCGAAATGGTACCCGAAGGAACGGCGCATACTTATTTTAGCGATCGATTTGCCAACCGATTGCGAGTCGCATTATCTACGAGAGCCCAAATTCGCGAAGCCAGACCGATTACTCTGCCAAATAACTCAGAACCAGAACCCGATATTGCCGTCGTTCAACCTCTCAACGATATCTATCTGGAACATCACCCATATCCAGAAAACATTTTTTGGCTGATTGAATATGCTGATTCCAGTTTGACTAAAGACTTAGAGGAAAAAAGCAAGATTTATGCAGCAGCCGAAATTCAAGAATATTGGGTTGTTAACCTGCGCGATCGACAATTAATTGTGTTTCGCTTCCCGGAAGGCGATTTTTACCAGCAGCGAAATACTTTCCGAACGGGCACCATTGAACCCCTTGCTTTTCCCGATCTTACCATCCATATTTCTCAACTAATGAACAGGTAAATTATTGCCACCATACATCCCACATTCCGCACCCCCAACTGGCACACTACGAATTTTGGTTATTCGATCGCCTGAAACTGCCGATCGTTGCCACGAGTGATCGGTATCTTTGTATAAAAAAAAACTTAATTTTCGATCCAACTCCCGAAAAAAACGATTGTGACAGTCTCCGTGCGGAATGTGGGATATCTCAAGGTAAGTTTAGATCGTCGAATTTTTTTGTATTTTTACTAAAAAAAAGCGCCTGAGTTCCCTCAGACGCATACCATAAAATTAACAAATTGTCAACCCTAACCTAACCATTCAAAGCCTCAGCACCGCCGCAAACTTCCAGGATTTCCTGAGTAATTGCCGCTTGCCGCGCCTTGTTATAAGTCAGCGTCAAACTACCGATCAAATCGCTAGCATTCTCACTAGCATTGTTCATCGCCGTCATCCGCGCCGCCAACTCGCTAGCAGCAGACTCTTGCAAAGCCCGCAGCAATTGGTTGTTCAAATACAAGGGCAAAAGAGCCTCCAGAATTTGCGCCGGATCTTGCTCGAAAATCATGTCTCTGGGCAAGCTCTTCATAGGTGAAGCAACCTTCTCGCGCGATACTTGAAACTGTCCGCCTTGCGATGTCAAGCGGAAGATTTCATCATCGGGAGTTTCCAAACCTTGGGGGTCGAGGGGTAGCAAAGTTTGAATTACCGGACGCGAACTAATTAGGGACACAAACTTGGTGTAAATTAGCTCAACTCTGTCCACAGTTCCCGACAGGAACAAAGAAAGCAATTCGTCAGCAATTTGCGCGGCTTCCGGTGCTGTGGGAATTTGTTCTAAGTTAGCGTAAGTAGCATCGATCGGCTGTTCGCGGCGCTGGAAATACTGAGTAGCTTTGCGTCCTACCAACACGTATTTGTAGTCTAAGCCTTCAGCTTTGATTTCCTTAGCGCGATTTTCGGCGTATCTGATGATGTTGCTGTTGTAGCCGCCACACAAACCCCGATCGCCCGAAACTACCAACAGTCCCACAGATCGCACTTCGCGTTTTTTCAGCAGCGGCAAATCCAGGTTTTCAAACTGCAAGCGTTCCGCCAAACCGTATAATACCTCTGCCAGTCGATCGGCAAAAGGTCGAGTAGCAGTCACCTGTTCTTGAGCGCGGCGCACCTTAGCGGCGGCCACCAAGCGCATTGCTTCTGTAATCTTTTTAGTGTTCTTGACCGACTTAATGCGATCGCGAATAGTTTTCAGATTTGCCATAACTTTCTCCTTAGTTCTTAGCCTTTATTTCCGAGTTTTTAGTTCCTAGTCATCAATTTTTAAGCTTAGCTACGGTAGATACACGGCACCGTGTCCTTCTTCGTGTCAACTTAAGACCGAAACCACCTGTATCTCTCGTTTTTTTCAAAGTCTCGATCCCCCTAAATCCCCCTTAAGAAGGGGGACTTTGAATGCTCTTGTCCCACCCCCTCCCTACTCCCCTTATTAAGGGGGAGTAGGGGTTGAGTAGGGGGCAAGCTAAGGGGGGATCTGTGACTTAACTGGGGACTTTGAATGCTCTTGTCCCCCCCTTATTAAGGGGGGCTAGGGGGGATCTGTGACTTAACTAATGACCAATGACTAATGACTGATGACTAATGACTAATTACGCAGAAACCAAGAAACTTTGCTTGTATTCAGTGATGCCTTCTTTCAGCAGCTTCTCAGCTTCATCAGTCAAAGCCTTTCCGCCTTGAACAATTTCGCCGTACTTCGGCTTGCTAGTCCGCAAATAGTCGCGCAAACCAACAGTAAACTTGCTGACTTTTTCCACTGGAATGTCATCCATATAGCCGTTAATACCGGCATAGATTACAGCCACTTGTTCGTTCATCGGCAGAGGCGAACTTTGCGGCTGTTTCAACAGTTCCCGCAAGCGCTGACCGCGCGACAATTGATTCTGAGTAGCTTTATCCAAGTCAGAAGCAAACTGAGAAAATGCTGCCAGTTCTTCAAACTGCGCCAATTCCAGTTTCACCTTACCGGCTACTTTTTTCATAGCCTTAGTTTGAGCCGCCGAACCTACCCGCGATACCGAAATACCAGGGTTTACTGCGGGACGCAAACCAGCGTTAAACAAGTCAGAAGAAAGGAAGATTTGACCGTCGGTAATCGAAATTACGTTCGTCGGAATGTAAGCAGAAACGTCACCAGCTTGGGTTTCGATAATTGGCAAAGCAGTCATGCTGCCTTCGCCCAAATCGTCGCTCAATTTAGCAGCGCGTTCTAGCAAGCGAGAGTGCAGGTAAAACACGTCTCCGGGATAAGCTTCGCGACCGGGAGGACGGCGCAGCAACAGAGACATTTGGCGGTAAGCTTGTGCTTGTTTGGAAAGGTCATCGTAAATGACCAAAGTGTGCTTGCCTTTGTACATGAAATACTCGGCTAAGCTAGCACCTGTGTAGGGAGCCAAGTATTGCAGGGTTGCGGGGTCGCTAGCGTTGGCTGCTACTACGATCGTGTAGTCCATCGCGCCCTTTTCTTGCAGGACGTTGACGATGTTAGCTACTGTAGAAGCTTTTTGACCGATCGCCACGTAAACGCAGATCACGTTTTCCGATTTTTGGTTAATAATCGTGTCGATCGCGATCGCAGTTTTACCGGTTTGTCTGTCACCGATAATCAGTTCCCGCTGTCCTCTTCCCACCGGAATCATCGCATCAATAGCGGTAATTCCTGTTTGCATCGGTTCGTAAACAGAACGGCGAGAAACAATCCCCGGTGCCGGAGATTCAATCAAGCGAGATTCAGTAGTTTTAATTTCTCCTTTGCCGTCAATCGGACGGGCCAAAGCATCAACTACCCGTCCCAACATTGCTTCACCCACGGGGACTTCAGCAATTCTGCCAGTAGCAGTAACTGCCGAACCTTCTTGAATGCCGAGGCCTTGGCCCATCAACACTGCACCCACGTTATCTTGTTCGAGGTTCAGTGCAATACCCACGGTGCCGTCGGCAAATTCTAGCAATTCTCCAGACATGGCTTTATCCAAGCCATAAATCCGGGCAATGCCGTCGCCTACTTGCAGAACAGTACCGACGTTAGAGACTTTTACGTCTTGGTCGTACTGTTCAATTTGCTGGCGAATAATGCTGCTAATTTCGTCAGGTCTGATTGCTGCCATGTCAGTTGTTTTTTGTCAGTTGTTTGTTGTCAGTTGTCAGTTATCAGTTGTTCAAAACTACCAACCGTTAACTGCTAATTAAATTAGCTAATAGTCATCAGCTATTAACTCTCAGGAATTCAAGCGAATTCCTAGACGGCGCAATTGTCCCCGCAGGCTGGCATCAATTACTTGAGAGCCTACTTTGATTACCACACCGCCGATTAAATCTGCGTCTATTTTGGTTTCAATTTCTACGCTTCTAGCGCTGGTCATCGCCTGCACTTTCTCGCGAACAGTCTGCTGTTGAGCGTCTGAAAGCGGGACTGCCGATGTAACTTCAGCCAATACTGTTTGGTTTAGTTCTCGGAGCCTTGCCAAGTATTGTTTGCCAATTCCTTCTAAAAAAAGAATTCTTCCTTTGTCTACTAATAGCTTCAGAAAGCTGTGCATCAAGGGGCTCATTTCTTCACCCGCTATTTGCCCAATTACGGCTTTTTTAGCATCCGGTTTTATCAGCGGATTGGCTAAAAATTGACGCAAGTCTTCCGAACCTTCTAGCAGGCTCAGCAAGGAACGAATATCTTCGCCGAACTTCTCTGAGAGATTGTTGGACTGAGCCAGTGACATCAAGGCAGATGCGTAAGGCTGTAAGACTTCTGTGCTGACTGTACTCACGTTTTAGCCTCCCAGTAACGCAATGCTGCGATCGATTAATTGGTGTTGAGCGCTGTCGTCTAAGCTAGTTTTTAGCTGGCTTTCCACCTTTGCTAATGCCAGAGATACAACCGCCGATCGCAGTTGGGCGATCGCTCTTTCCCGCTCCGCTTCCAACTCTTGACCTGCTGTTGCTCTCATGCGTTCAACGTCTTGCGCTGCCTGAGCTAGAATTGTTTCTTTTGCTTTCTTGGCAGTTTCTTCAGCAGCGGCACGAATTCGTTCGGCTTCTGCTTGCGCTTGAGTCAGTTTTTGCTGTTGCTCTGCTAGAGCTGCTGCTGCATCTTTTTGGCGTTTTTCTGCTTCTTGAATCGCCTCTTGGATGGCCGAACGCCTCTCTGTCAGGATTTTACCTACAAATCCGCGCCCGAAATAAAACAGCACTGCAATAATAATGACCAGGTTAATCAGGTTGGTTTCTAAAATATCGAAATTTAAACCGAAACCACCTTCGCCGCTAGCTTCTGTGGCTAGCAATAAAACAGTCCCCATGATACTCTTCCATAATTGCGCGTGCAGATTGGGTGAAGCGATTTTAGATTTGAGATTCTATCAAAAATCTAAAACTCTTCGGCTCGCTATTTGGCCAGCGACTGCCCTAATAGCTTTTCGAGAATTTGGCCGCTGAGCGCGTCTACTTGTTGTTCTAGTGAGCGCATTGCTTCTTGCTTTTGCTGCTCTATTTCTTGCCCAGCCTTTTCTCGCGCGACTTGAGCTTCTTGTTGAGCCTCAGCTACTTTTGCTGCCCCAATTTTTTGGGCATCAGCTTGAGCAGCAGCAATTACTGATTGAGACTGTTTGCGAGTTTCTCCCAGTTTTTGCTCGTACTGCTGCGCTAGTTGCTGAGCTTTTGCCAAGCGTTCTTGGGCGGAGACTTGAGTGTTGCGAATGTAATCGGCGCGATCGTCAATTGACTTGCTGAGCGGCTTGTAAAAAATTACATTCAAGACTGCGACTAGAATTAAAAACTGCACCGCCATCAGAGGCAGCGTAGCATCTATATCAAACAGTCCCCCTTCCTTAGCCGCTTCTTCAACTGCTAGTAATACTGTCCAGTGCATCATGATTTTTTGACGGCTTCCATCTAATTCGCTTAATCGATTTTAGATTTGAGATTTTGGATTAGAATCGCCAAAACCTCAAATCTAAAATTTCCAATTATTATGCGAAGGGGTTGGCAAACAGCAGCACTAGGGCTACGACCAAACCGTAAATTGTGAGCGCTTCCATGAACGCCAAACTCAACAGCAAGGTGCCGCGAATTTTACCTTCTGCTTCCGGCTGACGGGCAATCCCTTCTACAGCCTGACCTGCTGCATTACCTTGACCGATGCCAGGGCCGATTGCGGCTAAACCTACTGCCAAAGCGGCGGCAATTACGGAAGCGGCAGCAACTGTTGAGTCCATGATGATTTTCCTTATCTAAAGTACAAAATTGAGAACAGAAAGTCTAGAGAATTGTCCGATTTAACGGGAGTAAGTTTGAGTTCAGAAATTTTATTTTTCCTCCTTCATTCTTCGCCGTTTATCGTTAGTTAATCGTGGTGTTCTTCGCCGTGACCGCCTTCTAGAGCTTCACCTATGTAGGCGGCGGCTAAGGTAGCAAAAATCAAAGCTTGAATTGCACTCGTAAATAGTCCCAGAACCATCACTGGCAGAGGAACAAATAAAGGCACTAGCAAGACTAGCACTCCGACCACCAATTCGTCCGCAAGAATGTTGCCAAACAAACGGAAACTTAGGGACAGAGGCTTAGTGAAATCTTCTATGATTTTGAACGGCAACATGAAAGGCACCGGTTCAACATAGTGGGCGAAATACCCCAAGCCGCTTTTGCTGAGACCTGCATAAAAATATGCTAGAGAAGTCAGCAGTGCAAATGCTACCGTCGTGTTGATGTCAGCGGTAGGAGCTCCCAATTCGCCTGATGGCAGCTTAATCAGCTTCCAAGGAATTAGAGCACCAGACCAGTTTGACACAAAGATGAACAGAAATAATGTACCAATAAACGGTACCCAAGGGCGATATTCTTTTTCCCCAATTTGGTTTTTAGCCAAGTCCCGAATAAATTCCAGCGCATACTCCATAAAATTTTGCATTCCGCTGGGAATTCGCTGGATTTTGCTGGTTCCTAAAATCGAAACTACGACTAAAACAGCAATTACAAACCACGAGGTTAGAAAAACCTGTCCATGAACTTTCAGATTGCCGAGTTGCCAGTACAACTGCTGGCCAACTTCCAATTTGGCGAGGGGGAAACGATTAAAGGTGTTTAGAACGTCAAGCATTGCCATTCAACGGGCTTCCCCATACAAATCGATGAGTTGAGTTTTGCTCTTCTTACCTGACTTACCTGTAATCTAGTGCTAATGCACTTCGGATCACGTAAACCATCAGCGCAGCTTTGTAAGTCAGAAATCCCAAAAATATCGGTAAAATCTGTAGCTGATTCCACTGTGTTCCTACTATCATCACCGCGAAAAACAAACCGAGCCTTGTCTTGCTGATGCGTTGATTTTGGCTGCCGATTCGTTCAACGTCTCTAGCCAACATCTTTAAGTAAACCACACCTGTGCTCGCCCCAAGCAAATAATTCAGGGCAATATTGAGCGAGTAAAAAATCCAAACGGAGATAAAAATAATCGCCGTAAAAGCAAGGGTGTACGCCAACAACTCTTGTTGGAGGCGATAAAAGTCTTGCATGGGATTCGTTGTCTCGGACGAGACTGTCGAGACTGTCGAGACTGTGCCAGCTTGAGGAATATCCTCGGTTGCTGGTGTGGGTTCGGTGGGTGTGTTTTGCGTGTTCACGAAGCTCAGAAACTAATGCAGGTAGCAGGCGAGTGCTTTGCAAACTCAGAAAAATCATACCACGCTGCGGTAACAATACTTAAAATAAAATTAATCATATTTTCAGAATTTGGTGTCTGGCGCTTCGGAAACCTCAAGCCGTTAAATGTCCGATCGACCTCACCCTACCTCTCCAACCGCCCGATCGCACTATATTACACATTGTTCTCGTTTCTCTCACTAAGCAAATCTCACTTAGTGAGAAGTGAGAAAGGCCGATCGCCCGAATCGATGAGGTAACTCTCCCTTGTCTGCCTCTGCGCGCTACAAGAGTTAATTCAAATTACTGGTTCCTAGGCTCTGCCTGGGAACCTATATCCAGAGGCTCTGCCTCGCCCGGTAACGAGTAGAAATTAGATATTATTCAATAATGCCAAACTCTCGAACAGCGGGGAGAAAGTTTTTATTCTCGTGGCTCGATCGACTAAGCTTAATCAAAGCAAATCGCTGTAGAGGCTGCAAACTCGCCCACTGGGCCAAAGAAATTGTCACGCCGAGCTCTTGCGCTTTTGCAGAAACCGACTCCGGTACAGTTGCAGCGTCCATCCACGGGGGATTTTCATCAAGCGCCAAATCAGTTCCCGGTTTGCCTGTGTTTTGAATTAATACTTGGTTTAGCTGTTCTCGGTAATCGATAATTTCTGCTTCTGTTAAGCAAGGTTTCTCTACAAGCATTTGACGTTCTGCTTGGTTAAAATGATTCCAATCCTGCAACTTTAATTTAATGCCGCAAGTATCTAATTTGAGACGTACCTGCATCGGAATGCAGCGCAGGGCTTCTACAAAGTCAGCTTCAAATTCAAAGAACATAAATATACAAATTTGTGAATGAGATTTTTTTTATTAACCGCAGAGGGCGCAGAGGGCGCAGAGTAAGAGAGGGGGGGGAAGGTGAAAAGAAATTGATGCAGGTTTATTGCTCTCTATCAATAATTGCAGAAAATCGAGTCAGCATTTATAATTAAATAATATTACAAACTATTGACATGGATACCGTAGACTACCTTCGGATTAGCTTGATTGACCGCTGCAACTTCCGCTGTCTCTACTGTATGCCAGAAGGTAGCGAGTTGGACTATGTATTGCAACAGCAGTTGTTAACTCACTCGGAATTGCTAACTCTGCTGCGGGAAGTTTTTATACCCGTGGGATTTACCAAGTTTCGCTTGACTGGAGGGGAACCCCTGCTGCGGCCTGGGGTGGTGGAATTGGTAAGGTCGATCGCCTCAATGCCCGAAACGCGAGATTTGTCAATGACAACTAATGGCTTTTTGTTGGCGGGAATGGCGGAAAATCTCTACAATGCTGGTTTGCGCCGGATTAATATTAGTTTGGATTCCCTGGAACCGGAGACTTTTGATAAGATAATTGGCAGTCGGGGACGATCGCGATGGACGCAGGTTTGGGAGGGAATTCAAGCAGCTTATCAAGCAGGATTCGACCCGCTGAAACTGAATGTTGTGGTAATTCCCGGTGTGAATGACAGCGAAATATTGGATTTAGCGGCGTTAACAATTAACCGCAATTGGCACGTCCGTTTTATTGAGTTTATGCCGATCGGGAATGGGGATTTATTTGGCGATAAAGGTTGGGTAGCATCAGCAGAATTGCGGCAACAAATTAGCGACAAATACGGGTTAGCCGAGTCGGGAGTGCGCGGAAATGGGCCGGCGGATGTGTTTCAAATTCCGGGGGCGAAGGGCACTTTAGGATTTATCAGCCAAATGTCCGAGTGTTTTTGCGATCGCTGCAACCGGATGCGTTTGTCTGCTGACGGGTGGCTGCGGCCTTGTCTGCTGAACGAAACTGGTCAAATTGACTTAAAAACTGCTTTACGGAATGGGGTGTCTACAAGCGAATTGCGCGATCGAGTGCAGCACATATTAGAGATTAAACCGGAGATTAATTTCAAGCAGCGAGATTCGGGAACTACTCAAGGAAATTACAGCCGCACCATGTCTCAAATCGGCGGGTGATATCAATTCCGATTTTAGTATTCCCTCGATATTCTCTCCCCCTCTCTGTAATCTCTGCGTTCTCTGTGGTTAATTATAAATCAGGTTTTTAACGATGAACACCATCTCGATCGCCATTTCAGACCGGCTGATGCTGAAACTACAAAAAGTTGCTGCCCAGATGAATGTATCCATCGAAGAATTAGTCTTGATGAACATTGAAAGCTCGATCGCGCAACGAGAAAATCCCGCAGCAAATACCGATCGAGATATTCGCAATCAAAATGCTGAAATTGCGATCGAGGTAATTGACAAGTTTTATACTCTTGCTACGGAATGGCAGAGTGAAGTTGGGGGGATGTCTTCGACAGCTCAAATGTCTCAGCATCCTGCATATCAGGAAATTATTAATATGGGTTCTCAAGTCGTACCGCTGTTGCTATCGGAACTGAAAAAAAATCCCCTTTACTGGTTAGCTGCATTGAATGAAATTACGGGTGAAAATCCCATTAAACCGGAACAAAGGGGTAGGGTAAAACAGATGGCATCAGCTTGGATAGAGTGGGGGAAAGATCGAGGCTACGCGATTGAAGAGAATGTATAGAAGACCGGAACTTGAAATTAAATGGCCGAACTTGTCTCGCACTGATTATCGAGTTACTAGCCAAAAGTCAGAGGAATATAACTGCTTTGCGTGGGCTGCTGGTGAAGAAGATCGCTGGTGGCAACCGATACCTGGAGAGCAATTCTATTGGCCAGAAGGCGTGCCGCAAGAGGAGACTTTAGACGCATATATTCAGGCTTATCAAACACTGGGATATGAATTTTGTAATGGTGATATATTAGAAGCTGGATATCAGAAAATAGCAATATATGTTGACTCTAGCGGTATCCCAACTCATGCAGCCAGACAGTTACCTAATGGTAAATGGACAAGTAAACTTGGATGGTTGGAAGATGTTGAACACGAATTGGATGGATTGACAGGCGACAGGTACGGAGTTGTCGGTCAAATTCTTAAACGTGCGATAAATTAGGGAAGAGCAATTATAGCCGCACAATACGCATGGGGCCCAGAAACCGGGTTTTTTTACCAAATTACTTGGTTGTACCGACAGATTAGGTAAAAAACCCGGTTTCTTTGTCGGAGTGCGTCCAGGATTGTATCTATCCGCCCGCCGCAAAAGCAAGGCAGGCTTTGATGTCTGCCGAAGTTAATTCCGAAAAATCTTCCAGAATTTCTGCTTCCGTCATGCCACATGCGAGATATTCTAAGATGTCGTAGACGGTGATTCGCATTCCCCGAATACATGGTTTGCCACTGCGTTTTCCCGGTTCAATTGTGATGAGGTCGTGGTAGTCCATAAAGCAATATTTTGTACTAATAAGCGTAATTATAACTGCAAAAAATCCTGATTTGTTTAGGTCAGGATTTCAGGTTTGAGCAAGTTGGGATAAAAAAACCTGACGTTGAAAATAGCCAAGGCGGATCAGTTTTCTCATGGTCTGCGGCAAAAGCAAGACAGGCTTTGATGTCTGCCGAATTTAGTAGGGTTTTCCACCAATAAGACTCCAAAATTGGCGGCAGTCCGATCGACACGGGGCGATCGCCCCGACACCACAGGCAAGGCTACAAAATGCACCATCTGGCGGGGTTTAGCGGGTTTGGGGATGATTCCACCTTTGGCAGTGGCAAGCGCGTCACAAGCGCACAACTCGCGGGTCTAGTGTGGGTTTAGCGGCATCGGTCGGAGTGTTGGAGCGGTGGCAGGCAGTGTCGAGCGATGGCAGGCAGTGTCGAGCGATGGCAGGCAGTGTCGGTCGGGGTGATCGGAAAAGTCGAGCGGTGGCGGTCTAGCTTTTTTGCGTCACACTCACGACTGAGAACCCACAGCTTTTTTAAAAACTGGATGCACTGGGACGGTTGGCATTAAAATTAAAGTTATGGTTGCCAAACCCAATTTATATTTCCAAATCCTAAACCTGATTTTTTAGGAATGAAAAGTTTCGGTGTAAATACGGGAGGAAGGGAAACATGATATTTAATAACGTTTTCACCCTCATTTTCATTTACAGGTTTTTTGTAATACTCGAAAAGTAAACACATTAAAGCAGCCGTAGAAGTTAATGTATTAGATAGATTTGCTAAATGATAATTAGACACTATATCATTCGCGCGTCCATGTTTTACATCATTATGGTCTTTCCACCATTGAGGTGGATTTTCGGGGGTGTTCCAGGCTGTCCAAGGAGTGAAATTTAAACTATAAGCTGGGCAATCAATAGTTTGGTTTGGTAATTCGCGGTAGGTGGAAATGTTCATTATAGCTTGTTGTTTTTTCTTAATATCTCCCTTGATATTATTTACAGAAGAGTTTTCTTTTGCAAGAATAATCTTAAGTGTATTTTCACATTCAGCACAAGCAGCTAAAAATATTCTAAGTAATTCAGTAGAAAAAGTTTGAGTATTATTCACAACATTGCTATCATTAACACCAGTAAATTCAATATAGCGTGATGTATTAATCAAATCTGTTTCTAAATTTAAGAAGTATTGCCAGTAATGATAATTAGTCATTGTTTATCTCTATAGGACGTTCTTTATTGTGATTATAACATAGTACATTTGGGGGCCTGTGTCAATCCATTTGGGATTTGGGATTTTACCAGGCTCTAGTTCAAGTAGGGTGCGTCAGTTCGTAGATTGTCGATTTTCACCGAAAATAAGGACAACTGACGCACCCTACGGCTCAACTGAAACTTGTAGGGTGCGTCAGTTCGTAGATTGTCGATTTTTACCGAAAATAAGGACAACTGACGCACCCTACGACTGACAGGATAGATATACCCATTAATGTTAAGTTTTGTTACACCATTCAACATTTCTGGATTATGTTATATTACTATGTGCCTAAACAATGCTATTTGTAATTAAAGTCTATATGTTTTTTAAAAGAAGCCTTGCTTTTTCAATTTTAAGTTTGATCCTAGTTAGTGGCTGTTCAGCGCCATCAGTTCAGATATGTGGATTACGAATTGCTGAAGGCGAAAAATTACCTGTGCGTACTAACAACAGAGAATTGATTAATACTTTAGCAACTATCGATCAGGCAGACAAAGCAAGAAGAGAAGGCAAAGTATCTTCCTTTTCTATGAATGAGAGTAATGATGGGGCATTATTACTAGCTAGTAGTCTAAACTTAATAGGGATTGGCTCAGATGGTCAAAATTTAATTTTAAGACGAGCGAAAGATTGGGAGTCTAACGAAGCGCTTCGCGCTCAAATAGAACCTGCTCTTTGCCGAACTAAATGAAAGACTTACTTGTACTCTTCTTTTTAAGTAGGTAGGCAAAATTAATTGTATGTTTTTGTGTTGATTTTACTTAACCACCGATTTTGTAGGGACTTGGCATGCTAAGTCCCTACAACTAATAATAAAATATACAATTAATTTTGTGTAGGTACTTAACAGTTCGCTACACCAGGGATACGGCGATCACCCTCGCCACTCGCTGCGGATTAAAAAAAGACCTCCTGTTTTTTAACTGGTTCCCAGGCTAGAGCCTGGGAACCGAGATCCAGAGGCTCTGCCTCGCTAGCGGATAAAAACAAAAACAGGAGGCAGATGCTCATGGAATGTGTTCCCAAGCTCTAGCCTGGGAACGAGCAAACACCTACGCTTTGCGCTTCCGACGGCGAATCAGCACACTCATCACTTGCTTCGGATTAGCTGCACGTTGTAGGGGACTCCAATCGCCAACTTGGGCAAATCCCAGCCGGTACAAGGTGAGTATGGTTTCCCTGACACCCTTGGGCGAACCTGTCACCGTTACACAAACCACATCCTGTTCCGATTCTGCTGCTGAGTCGTCATTTGGCCGATCCTCTTCGATGGCTGCGCTAACGAATTTGTTGTCGTCAGGCAAGAATTCCTGTGACCGAGAAAATGGGATGCCAGCCCCGTCCTTTTAGGACGGCTTTATGCTATAGTTTAATTGGTTGAAATCCCCACCTAAGATTGCAGCGATATATACTCATCTTGAGTTGAAACCGGGACTGATCCAGTAATAGGGAAAGACCCAAGGGCAATGGTTAAAATCCAACCTGGAAGCAAAACAAAGTATTGTTAATGTTTTTTAAACAAAACGATACATATAGTCGGGATAGGGCATTGCCACGACTTAAAATGAACATGGAGGCTGAGTAAGACTACTTCGGTAGCATTGGTCGGTGAAGTGTTAAGAATCCTCTCGCCTTTAGGCAGGGGAGTATGTCAAATAATTATGTTCTCCTGGTTTTAGGTTTTCTAGAAAAACCCAAAAACCCAGCCGCCCCGCTTTTCAACGCATAGCAGGGCGGCTACAGAGAGTGTTATCATACTCCGTTAGCCTCCAGACTGCTGATACCAGTTTGGCGGTTAGCTGTCCATTGCTGTTACCAGCAGCTTTGGGCAGTGCAACTAGATTTTTGGGCGACGCGGGCTACTTCCTCTACAAGCAAAGCAACCTCTAACTTCAAAGCGTAGCCGCAGACGGGGGCCTGTGTCAATCCATTTGGGATTTTAGGAGTAAGATAAAATGAACCACGAAGGCACGAAGGACGCGAAGGAAGAGAAAGAAGCAGATGCAGTTCTTCCTTCGCGCACTTCGCGTCTTCGCGGTTCGTTCACATAATGAAAAAGCCCTATAATTTCGGTGTGAGCAAAATTAGCTGTTTTGATAAGATCGATCGCACTTCATCCAATCCCATCTCCACATCCGCCAAAATCTCCCCAACACTCTTCCCACATTTACCTTGCCCAAGCGAGGTTCCCTCTTTCTCCCCCCCTTGATAAGGGGGGGCTGGGGGGGGTACACAACCTTGCAAAAACTCATATTCCGCACTTGACAAATTGAGCAATTGGTAATTGCAATCAAACACTTGTTGACTCGGCCAACCGTGCATACAACCACTCAACTCTGGAATTGCCGCCAAAAATGCCTTATCGTCCGACCAATCAATCTTATTAACAGGCTTTTTGCCCAAGAAAAACTCGTAATGAGTAATTTCCGTATCCAACAATTCAATTAATCGATAAAGCTCCCGTTCCGTCAAACCCTGAGCTCTTTCTATCAATTCCGGCGCTTTCCCCAAAAGTCTTTCTAACTGCCAATATCCAGGATTTGAGAAACCGATAAATTCCAATCCCGAAGCGTCAATTAACTCGAACAAAGTCTCGATATTGTAGTCAATTTCCTGCGGGTGAACGTACATATCAGCAAAACATTCGTCCCGCTGATTTTCTCCTGCCCAACGCTGTTTTTCGTACTTGACAAGACGGTTGTTTTCTGGTAAGGAAGCAAAGATTTGACGGCCGACTTTCACACCATCGGGATAGTCACCTTTTTGCGGGCCTTGGAGAAGGGCGATCGCCCTTTGCATCAATTGAATTTCCCAGCGTCCGAGCTCAGCATACACAAAAATGTGCATCAAACCGCCCGCCGCCAACTTCGCCGCCAGCGCTTGAATGCCCCGGATCGGATCGGGTAAGTGGTGCAGCACGCCCACGCAGTTGATCAAATCAAACTCGCCCTCTAACTCAGCCGCATCGTACAGGCTGAGGTGGCGAAAATCAGCTTCCCGCGCTCCCGTTAGCGAAGCCCTCGAAGAGGATCGGCGACAGCGTTCTTGTGCTACCTTCAAAGCACCCGCACTCAGGTCGATCGCCGTTACCGAAGCTTCAGGATTGAGGTGAATCAGATAATCAGTGCTCGAACCAGTGCCGCAGCCAGCATCTAAAATCCGAACATCTAGTTTGGGCGGCTTTTGGCCAGTGCAAAAATTGTAAGCATCAGGCCAACTCCAGCGCCAGTTGTACCCAGGGGGCGGTTCATCGGACAAAGGATCGGGCGGGAAAGGGAAAGTATCGTACAGCCGCCGCACGGCAGCACTGATATCGGGTGTAGTATCCATAGGTGACATTTGTTGCGCTTGGGGATTCGGGATTGGACTGACAACTGACCGCTGACCACTGACCGACAGCAATTTGATCCGCGCCCCCGGATTTATCGGTGGGGTCGATTCTTCAATCTAAAATCTAAAATCTAAAATCTAAAATCGGTTGACAGCTTCTGCGTAATAAAACTTATCATTTTTTCTCATATAAGCTCTCTTAAATCTATACAATAAATCTCGACAGGCTTTTTAACAAACGAGGACTGTCAATAGCCCACCGCTGAACTGTCGGGTAAAGCGGAGGCGTCTTTCCGCAGAAAGTCAACAGCCCCGAAACAGGCAGAAGAAAATTTTTGATTTTCTTTTCCTTTAATTCAAGGCACTGGCTGCGATCGCCCAAAGGCAACTCTCCTGCCGAGTCTTTTTTTCCACGGGTATGCCGGCGGAGTGCAGCGGAGGGAGTACCCCGTGCCTGCCTTCGGATCGGACATTTCCCCGCAGGCAGAAAGATGAAACCAAAACATTTTAATCTAAGAAAGTAAGCGCGCCCGAACCTCGTGACAGGTAAAGGCAAAAAGTAAACAAAGCAAAAATACCTACTTTGACCTGCATGAGAAGGCAAGGTTAGTCTGGTTAAATGCTGCAACGATTTAGATAGGGAGCTAAGGAGTCTAATGACTGTAAAAGCAAGTGGTGGAAGCTCGGTTGCGCGTCCGCAACTATATCAAACTGTACCGGTCGCAACAATTTCGCAAGCAGAACAGCAAGACCGCTTTCTACAGCGGGGCGAACTCAGCGAACTGGCAAGTTATTTCAGTTCAGGGGCTCTTCGGATCGATATCTCTGCGACGCTGACCCAAAACTCGGAACTGATAGTATCCCGCGCAGCCAACCGGATTTTTACCGGCGGTTCCCCGCTGGCATTTTTGGAAAGACCACAAGAACCTGCGATGGCTGTAGCAGGCGCGGCTCGCGGCGGCTCGGGCAATGTCTCTGAAGGCATGAAACTGGGAACTGTTACCTACGTTGAAGGTCGCGCAGGCGGCGGCAACGGCGGTGGCGGTGGCGGCGGATTCTTAGGGCTGGGAAATCTATTTTCTGGCAACGGTGGCGGCTACAGCGGCCCAATCCCAGCAGGATTTCAGCCGATCAATGTCTCGCGCTACGGCCCGGGCAACATGACCAAATCTCTGCGGGATTTGAGCTGGTTTTTGCGTTACATCACCTACGCAATTGTCGCTGGCGACCCGAACATTATTTCGGTGAACGTGCGCGGATTGCGGGAAATCATCGAAAATGCTTGCTCTTCGGCGGCCACAATTGTGGCAATGCAGGAAATGAAGGCAGCATCTTTGGGCTATTTCCGAAACAATGCAGAGGCAAGTGCGATCGTCGGACAGTATTTCGACGTAGCAATTACCGAATTCAAAGCTCCCACACCTTCAGACAAGGTGCGGCAGCGCGAAAGCAACGACCAGCAAGGGCTGCAACTGCCTCAAATCTACTTCAACGCAGCCGAGCGCCGATCGAAATTCGTCATGAAAACCGGTCTGTCTTCGGCAGAAAAGCTAGAAGTAATCAAAGCAGCTTACCGCCAAGTATTCGAGCGCGATATTACCCGCGCATACAGCCAAAGCATTTCTGACTTGGAATCCAAGGTCAAAAATGGCGAAATCTCGATGAAAGAGTTTATTCGCCGCCTTGGCAAATCTCCTCTGTACCGTCAGCAATTCTACGAGCCGTTTGTCAACAGCCGCGCTGTAGAACTTGCCGCCCGCCACTTCCTCGGCCGCGGTTTGAGCTCGCGGGAGGAATTTAGCAAGTATTTTGCGATCGTCAGCAAAGGCGGCCTGCCAGCCCTCGTAGACGCGATGGTCTATTCCCAGGAGTATTCCGATTACTTCGGCGAAGAAACAGTGCCTTACCTGCGCGGTTTGGGCCAAGAAGCTCAGGAGTGTCGCAACTGGGGCCCGCAAATTGATTTGTTCAATTTCAGCGCTCCGTTCCGCAAGGTTCCTCAGTTCATCACCTTGTTTGCAGGCTACACCCAGCCTCTGCCAGACCAACACGTTTACGGTGTTGGCAATGACCCCTTAGAAATTCAGTTTGGCGCGATTTTCCCCAAAGAAACTCGCAATCCCAAGAGCCGTCCAGCTCCCTTCGGCAAAGACACTCGCCGCATCCTGATCCGTCAAGGTGCAGGTATTGACAATCAGTTGAGCAATCCGGCGGCTCGCGGTGCTGCTCCGGGTTCTCTGGGCCCCAAGGTCTTTAAATTAGACCAGTTACCGAGCAACTATGTTGCTTCCAAGAAAACTGCCCGCGGTGTCTCCAGCAGCTACAGCAATGCTTCCAGTGTCAAATTTACCGAAAGTTCCACCCAAGCTGTGATTCGGGCAGCTTACCTGCAAGTGTTTGGTCGCGATGTGTTCGACGGTCAGCGCCAAAAGGTAGCGGAAATTAAGCTGGAAAACGGCGAGATTCCGATGCGCGAGTTTATTCGGATGTTGGCGAAGTCTGACGTGTTCCGCAATATGTACTGGAGCAAGCTCTACGTTTGTAAGGCGATCGAGTACATTCACCGCCGACTCCTGGGACGCCCTACCTATGGCCGTCAGGAAATGAACGCTTACTTTGACATTTGCGCCAAGAAGGGTTTCTACGCGCTGGTCGATAGCATCATGGACAGCATGGAGTACAACGAAGCTTTCGGGGAAGATACAGTGCCCTACGAGCGCTATGTAACTCCCGGTGGTTTGTCGATGCGGACGATGCGATCGGGTTCCGTCGCTGAGCAAAATTTCCAAGCTCAGACGCCCGAAACTCCTCGATTTATCGAACTCGGCACTGCGCTCGATCGCGGCGAATTCGAGTTACAAAATAGCCTCGCTCAAGGTGTCAGCAAGCGGCGCGAACAAACTAAGGTGTTCAAGCTGACGACTACTTCGGACAAGGTAGCTTTGAAAACTTTAATTCAAGCTGCTTACCGTCAAATTTTTGAGCGCGACATCAACCCGTATGTTGTGAAGAATGAATTCACGGCGCTGGAAAGCAAACTGGGCAACAATGAAATCAATCTCAAGGAGTTCATTGAAGCTTTGGGCTGCTCATCGCTGTACATCAAACAGTTCTACGCACCTTATCCCAATACTAAGGTGATTGAGTTGGGAACCAAGCACTTCTTGGGTCGCGCTCCCCGCAATCAAGCGGAGATTCGGACGTACAACCAAATCTTGGCAAGTAAAGGGATTAAGGGCTTTATCAACGCGATGTTGAACAGCGTTGAATATGCCGAGGCGTTTGGCGAGGATACTGTTCCTTACCGTCGCTTCCCGACTCTGCCGGCTGCGAATTTCCCGAATACCGAAAGGCTGTACAATCAACTCACTAAGCAGAATGGTGAGTTGGTGGTTCCAAGCTTTGAGCCAGTAGCTGCTACTGACAGAAGCTAGATTGATTTGAGGTTTTAGATGTTAGATTAGCAATAATTTAACATCTCAAATTAGTTGAAGGGCTGGTGTAATTGCCAGCCCTTTTTTATTACAGGTTTGAAGTAAGGGCTATTTTTCTATCTTTACCTCAATTCTGTCAGAATCCCTAAAACTTATGTTTAGAGGATCGTCCTCAGTTTGTAGTCGCGCTGTAACCTCTATTTCTCCATCAATGGATACGTGAGAATCTGGCTTCCTATATTTAAGTTCTGCACACTCAAAATAGATAACAGATTCTAACAATGAAAGAAGATACTCTCTTAATTCCTTCAGATCGAAGTCCTCAATCAAAATTATGTGACCGCTTTTTAACTCAATTTCAATCTTATCGTATGTCCCATTAAACTTTGTTCCCTGGGGATCAGCCAACTCTTTTCCGGTTAGTTGAGTGTAGCGTTTGGCTAGCTTGCTATGAGGGTAAAGAGTCCCTATCTCTTTTGCTGTAAACTCGATAGATTGAATCTCAGTAATATCAAATATGTGAGTGTTGTTGATGTTGATAAATTTTCCCATCCTGCTTCACCGAAAAATTTCATAATAAACCATTATCTAAGAATATCGCTCCACAACAAAGAAGATTATTCTCTGTTTACCCCATAACCGCCAAGGCGGTTGCTATACATGGCATAAAGACATCTTGTAAATCTAAGTGATTGTTAGCAAAAATCAGAAAAAGTTTTACCGTTAATCAACCCTTTCTTCCCTTCAAAATCTAGTTACTTCCTTGCTCAGTCGTCAAACTCAGGGCAGTAATATTTAGGAGCCAGAGCGTTAAGTGCATCAACTTCAGCATTGCCTTGAGGTTGCAGCAAGTCGATCGACATTCCCGCACTCAGCGCATTACATATCCCGCGCGCACGTTCGATAGCAGCTTGGGGATTTCGCTGAACGCGAGACACGGCATCGGATGAGGCTGAATTGAGCCGTTTGCTCAACGATCGTTGGTAACTATTAAGAAAGTCTTGGTCATTGGGCTGTAAAGCGATCGGACGGCCTCTATCACTACTTCCACAAAGCTTACCTAAGTCGATCGTTTGACCATCACTTTTCTGTATATAGCAAACATAATCAACGGGTATTTGAGCGACTGAATCACTAGATTGAGATAAATCAACGCCAAAGGCGATCGACACCATTACCAGAGAATAAAACACTCGTTTCGACTGGCGGACGTATTGCACTACTCTTTAAACTCCCACAAACCGTTAAACTTTCATAAGCTTATAGAGAACTCACACCGGATGTTTCCACAATCCGGCGTGATTAACCATATTCTGCATAGTGCGAACATAAGAGCGTTTTACAGGCAAATAAAATGCTCGCACTATAAGACAGTAATGTTATGCTCCTCGTTGAGATTTCCAAGGGCCCCAAATGGCAAACGTGATGCCTGGGGTTTGGATATTAACGAACATAGTTCGACCGTCCGGCGAGAAGCAGGCTCCCGCAAACTCCCGATCGTTGAGCGCATTTTTTGCGAAACGATACAGTTCCCCGTTAGGAGTTACGCCCACGACGAACTGCTCATCATCGCCATCTTCGCAAATGATCAGATCGCCATGAGGTGCCACAACAATGTTGTCAGGACCATCGAGTTCGTCATCCGATTTAGCCTCAACAAAAAGTTCGATCGCATCTTGATCCGGAAGATACCGCCAAACCTGACCAAATCCGTTGGGTATGCCAGTGGCAGCATCAACAGAGCCACCGTCCGAACAACAGAAGTAAACTTCACGATTGCCGTACCAGATGCCTTCCCCACGAGTAAATTGGGCAGCACCTTTACCGAAACCTTCGACCCGTACCGTATCCGTAGCAGGGTCAGGATTGTCAATTGTCACCCATTCCACCGGAATCGGTTGCCGCTTGGGAAACCCTGCAAAAGTTTTTGCCTGCGGCCTATTCTTAATCTTCAGCGCTTGCAGAGTGCCCCCGGCGCTTAAATTGTTCCGTTGAGATGGGATAAAGCGATACAAAAGGCCATCTCCTCGGTCTTCAGTCTCGTAGACAATTCCGGTTTTGGGGTCGATCGCCACCGCTTCATGGTTAAACCGTCCCATTGCAACTAAAGGTACGGGATTCACAGGAGCCGTTGCCTGAGCCGGAACTTCAAAGTTGTAGCCGTGAGATTTCGAGACATTTGTCGGATTGCCCGGTGGTCTATTAGTCGCCACAGTCGAGACATTTTCCTCGCAAGTAATCCAAGAACCCCAGGGAGTCGGGCCGCCCGCACAATTTCGATAGGTGCCACTAAGCGAAGCGTAGTGCTTGACGAGCTGACGATTAGGTCCAACCTGTAGTGTGGTTGTTCCGCCTTTGCAAAGAGGATCGTAAGGATTTGGGCCCACAACTTGGGTTGAAGAATTCGGACTCAGTTCGTGATTGCGAACCAGAATCACCGTGTTTTGGGGACCTGGGAAAGCCGCCATGCCATCGTGACCGCCGGGCACAGGGGAACCGTCGCTCATCATTTCGCCCGTTCGTGAAAAAGCCCGATACTGAAAGTCAAGGGGTAAATCTAACAATCCATTCGGATCGGGTACGAGGGGCCCATACCCTCCTCCAAATACTGATTCACCATTCGCCTTTCTGGCATAAAGCGCTTCTAGAGGAGACATCATCAAAGTGCCAGCAGCACTCGCTCCTGCCAAGGTAAAAAACTTTCGTCGTGATAGTTGCATCAGTCTTTTCTGGTGAATTAAACAAAGCATACTAAACCTGCATCAAGAGCAAGATAAGGTTGGTTTAACTTCTCATTAAGGTTGTCTCATAGTTGTTCAATGTCAATCCCAGCGGCTCGTAATTGCGCGGCTAACCAGGCTGTTCATTGCTCTGTTTGTTCAGCCCGTTGACGTTTTTTTTAAGTAGGGAGTTGTAGAGTGGAAAACACGTTAATCAGCTTTATACAAAAACATTTCTCTAAAAGGAATGTATGTCTATTCACTTGTCAAACTTTAGGAGAATTCACTAACATTTATGAGGCTTTAATTGCGCCGTTTATTTTTTAGCCTCGCTATTTTATACATTGTTTTTAACAGATTCTATTTCTTCAACCTCTACCCGGATAATAGCCGTTTCAAATTCTACGCCCACAACTCGGCTGACTTCGAGGATTTCTACAAAAATGGCACATTGAGATAGCAGTTGGCAATTGGATGAAGTACACTCCAAACGAGGAGCTTCTTCTTTTCGGCATTCTGAGCCTGTACGTCATCCTAATGAGAACCGCTATAAAGTCCTAATTCTCGTTCGCAAGGAGTGCCTGGGAATACGGGTTTTGAGGCTTAGCCTCGCGTTGATAGAATTATTGAAATTGGTAAAATTCTAACATCCGTTTGATTTTTGGCAACTGTCTTTCAGATTTTCGGAAAGCCAGCCAGATGCGATTGGTAACAGCCTGTGCAGGTTTGAGAACAAGTGTCAAGCGATTTTCTTTCACCCAATCTGCACACAAGTAGTCGGGAAGAACGCTAAAGCCAAATCCCAATACAACCGCTTGTCTAATTGCTCTTAAATCGGGCACGATCAGTTTCGGATGAACGTCAATTCTTCTGCCAAATACAACTCGCCAAAAGCGGCGGGCGATCGGCAATTCTTCGCTGTAAGCAATCCAAGGTTGGGTTAGAAGCCATTGAGCGAGTGGATTCAAATCAGCTTGGCTGGTTCCTTCAGCAATAGGATTTGCAATATTTGGCGGCCCAATAAGCCAGAAACTTTCCTCGAATAGCAGTTGACATTCAATATCGGATAAAGTGATTTTTTGAGTGGCAATTACAATGTCTAGCTTTCCTGCTTTGAGTTGTTGGATTAACTCTGCTGTTAACCCAAATTGCACGGTGTAAAAAGTGCGATCGTCCTGCGGTAGTCGATCGAGAATTCGTTCTGTGAAAAATTCTTGGGGCGTACCGATTCTGATTGTTTGCGGAGTTTGGGATGTTGAGTTTTTGTGGGGAATTGATTCGAGTTTCTCGATCGCACCAGCAATTTGAGTATAAAGTCTTTGTCCCGCTTCCGTGGGAACCATCCGCCTCGGAGTCCTTTGAAACAAGGGATTTCCCAAAGCTGACTCTAGGGCTGCGACGTGTTGGCTAACAGCCGGTTGTGTGAGGTGGAGAACTTGGGCGGCCCCCGATACGGTTCCCACGCGGTAAACCTCGATAAAGCTGCGATACCATTCAAAGTTAATCATAAATAGATTTATACCAGCTCTAAAATTTTATAATTTGTATTTTAGATAAATTCGACCTAGGATCAGAACAACAAGCACAAACACACCTGATAGTAAGAGGAATAGACGATGACTACCCAAAAAGTTCTGATTGTTTTAACCAGCCACGATACTCTCGGCGACACTGGTAAAGAAACTGGTTTTTATCTCCCAGAGGTGACGCATCCATTGGACGCATTTACTCAGGCCGGATTAACGGTAGATTTTGTCAGCCCCAAAGGCGGCAAAGCTCCAATGGTTGGGGTTGATTTAGAAGACCAGCTAAATAAGGCTTTTTTAGAGGATTTGCAACAGGTGGCGCGAGTGGAAAATACGCTCAATCCTGCACAAATTGACCCCGCAGAATATAGCGCTATTTTCTACGCTGGGGGACACGGTACAATGTGGGATTTTGCAGATAACCAGGAACTTGCTGCGATTGCTGCTGCTATTTACGAAGCAGGTGGCATTGTGGGTGCTGTCTGTCACGGGCCGGCGGCGTTAGTTAATCTTAAGTTGTCGGATGGTGAGCACCTGATTGCAAATAAGACTGTGGCTGCTTTTACTAATGAAGAGGAAGCCGCTGTGGGACTGACTGAAATAGTGCCGTTTTTGCTGGAGTCGAAATTAATTGAACGCGGCGCTAATTTTACGAAAGTTCCTAATTTTCAGGCTCATGTTGTCGCCAGCGAGAGGCTCGTCACAGGCCAAAATCCCGCTTCGGCAGCAGGTGTCGGTCACAAAATGGTAGAATTGCTCAAAAATAAGTAGTGCCCAAAAAAATATCACACCGAGACACCCGGTTTCTTAAACAACACCTTCACGCCCAAGTCACGATGCTCTAAGAAAGTAGGTTGGGTTGAGGCACTCGTACCCAACGCCATCAATTTTAAATTTTGGATTTTAGATTTGAGATTTTAGATTGGAGCAAAAATCTAAAATCTCAAATCTAAAATCAGTTGTTGGTTTCGCTTCACAAGGGCCCAACGTGCTGTAAAAAGGGCGAAGGTATTATAAAAAAAACCGGGTTTCGGGCTACAGAATTACTACCTATTTTCTTCGGTTAACCGTACTCCAATCGCCACTTTTATCCTAGAACATTACTGCCAAATTTTCGTCTGTGATGTCAATGAAGTCGCGCTCGCTGTACGAGGATAAATTACTTATTTATGGGGGTATTAGTAAATTCAATTCATTCCGTGTACGCAAAAATTTCGTATAATTGGGGAGTGCAGGTTTAGGGAGGAATCAAGATATTGAGAACCCATAAAACCTCATAAAAAGTTGGAAACTTGTTCGGATTATTACCATAGCGAAACGAATAAGGTATTAGGGCATAATGTTGTGAAAGATGGAACAGGGTATGGAACTAAATTTACAGAAATTTTATAGCGCCTGCAATCCCAGCTACACCCTGGCAGTAGCAAATCAAGAAGACCGACAATACTATATCGATTTCTCATCAGTGCGGGGCGGCACAATCGTAGAACAATTGGAGCGCACCATCAGCAGTCTGTCCCCGGATGCACCTACCTGTCAATTATTCACCGGTCACATCGGCTCTGGTAAATCAACAGAATTGCTGCGGCTGCAAGCTCAATTGCAGCAACAAGGATTTCATGTTGTTTACTTTGAGTCGAGTAAAGATTTAGACATGGCAGATGTAGATATCACTGACATTTTGTTGAGCGTTGCTCGTCAGGTGAGCGAAAGCATCGAGAAAATGAAAATCAAGCTGCAACCGACGGGTTTTAAAGCTTTGCTCAAAGGGGTTGCTGATGTTTTTCAAACTCAAATAGACTTGAGTGCTGAAGCTAATGTCCCCGGTTTTGGGGAAATAAATGCCAGCACGGAGGGAGAATTTTCTCTGGCGTTGGGAATTGGCAAAATTACTGCTAAGGCGAAAGATGCTCCGAATCTGCGATCGGAGTTGAGGCAATATTTGGAGCCGCGAACTAACGTAATTTTAAATGCACTGAATAAGGAGTTGTTGGAGCCGGCTAATCAAGAACTCAAACGCCAAGGAAAACAAGGACTTGTAGTAATTATCGACAATCTCGATCGCATACACCTGTGCGCGAAACCGACGGGGCGACTGCAGCCGGAATACCTGTTTGTCGATCGCGGCGAACAATTGGCAAGACTAAATTGCCACGTCGTGTATACAATTCCTTTGGTGCTGATTTTCTCTAACGATTTGGGCCAGTTGACCAATCGATTTGGGGTAGATCCGAAGGTTTTGCCGATGGTGCCGGTGCAGTTGAGCGACGGTTCTGAGTGCTCTGAGGGTGTGGAATTGCTGCGGCAGATGGTTTTGGCGCGGGCCTTTCCGACGGTGCATCCTTCGCAGCGCTATGCTTTGGTGGGCAAAGTTTTCGACTCTGCGGAAACTCTCGATCGCCTGTGTCGAGTCAGCGGGGGTCATGTCCGCAATTTGCTGCAACTACTGTATGGCTGTCTGCAGAAACAAGACCCTCCTCTGTCGCGGGAAACTTTGGAAAATGTGATCGTCCAGCGCCGCCACCAGCTTACTTTGGCGATCGAACCTGATGAGTGGCAATTGCTGCGCCAAGTATCCGCTACCAAAACTGTGAACGGGGAAACTAAATACCAAATATTGCTGCGGAGTCTCTGGGTGTTTGAATACCGTTACGGCGAAGATTATTGGTTTGATGTCAATCCGATTTTGGCTGACGCCAAAGAGTTTCGGGAAACAGTTGACAGTTAACAGTTGACAGTTGACGGTTGACAGTTGACAGTTGACGGTTGAAATCGCTCTTCGGTCAAACGAAGTTCACTTCTAGCGGACTAAAGAATAAGGGCGTTATTGTAGCAGGATGTGCTATGAAAACTAACAAAAGTCAACACTCAAAAGTCAACAGCATTGCCCGATCAACAGTCAACAGTCAACAGTCAACAGTCAACCGTTAACAGTCAACACTCAACTAACAAAAATGATTAAAGGCACTACTAAACTGTTGGGAGTAATTGGTCATCCCGTCGAACATTCTCTGTCGCCGGCGATGCACAATGCTGCTATTTCCCACTTGGGAGTCGATTTTGTTTACTTGCCGTTTCCGATAAAACCAGGGGATTTAAAAGCTGCTCTTGCAGGATTTGCGGCGATCGGCGTTCGGGGATTTAGCATCACGATTCCGCACAAACAAGCAATCTTACCGCTGCTGTCGGAAGTTTCCCCGATCGCCCGATCGATCGGCGCAGTCAATACCGTGTACCTAACTGACAAAGGTTGGTGCGGCACAAATACTGACGTTGAAGGCTTTCTCGCGCCGCTGCAAACGGGGGGTTTTCAAACTTTCCAATCAGATTCAGATCCCCCTCCTAGGGCGGGCACGGGGGCACCGCCCCTACAAAGGGGGGAGAATTGTGTCAAAGTCCCCCTTCTTAAGGGGGATTTAGGGGGATCTCCGGGTTCCGATTGGAGTCAGAAAGTAGCGGTAATTTTGGGGAATGGCGGGGCGGCGAGAGCTGTTGTGGCTGGATGCGCTCAATTGGGATGTGCAGAGATTCACGTTGTCGGCCGCAGCGAACAAAATTTAGGGGAATTTCAGCAGAGTTGGGTCAATTCTCCGATGCCCGTGCAGAATTTGCAGGTGCATACTTGGGAGAATTTGTCAAGGTTAATCTCGCAGGCAGATTTGCTGGTGAACACGACGCCTGTGGGGATGTATCCGCAGGGGGAAAAGTCGCCGGTTGCGGCTGGTGAGATCGATCGAATTTCAGCAGGTGCGATCGTCTATGATTTAATTTACACCCCTAATCCTACCCAGTTTCTCAAAGATGCACAGCTTAGGGGAGCGCGAGCTATTGACGGACTCGAAATGCTAGTTCAACAAGGAGCAGCCGCCTTAAAAATTTGGCTGGATCAAGAATCTGTCCCAGTTGATGTGATGCGCCAAGCCTTGCGACAGCATTTAGGTCTAGATTAATGCCATTTCTTCAAAAAGTAGCTTTAGTTTTCCGAATTCCTATAAGTAGGAATTTGAGGCTGAATTCGCGCTAAGCTGAGAATTAAAATATACTTGCCCCGCAATTTATGAAATTTCGAGCTATCAGCCTTTTTTTTGCTACTTGCCTAATCGGAATTTTTAGTTTGGTCTTCACTCCACCTGCTTGGGCTCTGACGCAGATTAAACTTTCCGACCTTTCTTATCGCGAATGTCCTGCCGAAATGGGAGAAGGAACAGTCACCAGCGGCAGTTCTATGGAAGCTAACTGCTTTTTGATTACTGGGAAAGCTGAAAATACCACCGGCAAACCAGTTGTCAATGCCGATATTTTCGGACGCATTTATGATGCCGACGACAACCCGGTGATGCAAAACCGGACTCGGTTGGGTTCTATAGAAGAAGTTCCTCCCGGAGTTAGCGATTTTCAGCTCAGAATTTCCGTTGCAGCCAATCAGAGAACACCTTTGAAGCTCAAGCAATTTAAAGCTACAGGTTTTACTGGCGTGGTTCGCCGCTAACGAAACTATTTGAGATTTTAGATTGCTGATTTGAGATTTTGGGTTGGCTGGCCGTGAAATTGCGATGCAGTTTTCGATTTGAGATTTGAGATTGTTTCTGGTTGGATGGGAATGATAAAGTCAAGGTCAATAATTCCACATTTCCCCACTCCCCACTCCCCACTCCCCATCATTCCGGTAACACCGGAATTGATAGGAGATTGTTGAGTGGCTGGCAATTTCTCATTTCTCATGTACGATAAACTCCCCAGCTTTTCAACCGGGGAGTTCATCTAAAAATGTCAAATCTAAAATTTAGTTGTCGGCAGCTAGGTCGGCAAAACAATTTACGCTCGATGCTGAAAAACTTAAGCTTTTCAAACTACAAGGATGTTTGCAAGCTGGTCAAAAGACCGATCAAGAATTCCGAGCCGAACTGCAGTACAAAAAACGCAATTAGTGGCGAAAAGTCAATCCCTCCCAAGGGGGGGATAATCGAGCGGAATAGATTGAGGTAAGGGTCTGTTAACTGACTCAAAATTGAAAACGGGGGGTCGTACCAATTGATGTTAGGGAACCAGCTTAACAGCACCCGAATAATCATCAGGGCTACATAGATTTGCAGAAATGTGGACAGCGTGGTTGCCAAAAGGCCTATGGAAGAACTCATAAATTTTGCTTGTAGTTTGAGTAAAGTTTACAGACACTTTAACTTAAAGTTTAGCATAGGTGGGGGAGAGGGGGAGCATGAGGCTGTTTACGGGCGGGCTAGAAGAGTAACGGCCCAGAATAAAATTCACTCTTGGCTTCACAGGCCCGAAAGGCCTGTGAAGCGAGAATGGTGCAAGATGTCAGTAGCGCGCATCGATCGGCCCGACTAATCTAAAATTTTAAAGGGATTCAGGAGTCTTTGGCGGTCGAACCCTCGCTGCCGGGCGCCGGCGCATTCCCGTTTACGTCGCCGAGTTGCAGCCGCACGTCATCTATTGCCTGATTTAGCTGAGCAATTTTATCTTCTAAACTCAGCCTTGCTACTTCCATACTGTCGGCTTCGAGTTGGCTGGCTTTCCTCTGGCGGATCTTTCTTGTCTTTGCGTCTGAAGGTTCACTCAGCAAAGCTTCAGCAGCGCGCCGCGACAGCACCGCGCCCAAAACTGCACCCACCAAGCCGCCAACAGCAGCTCCGGCAATAAATCCTCCTGTAAAACCCTCTCGATTGCTCATGGATCAACTCAACTGCGCGATATTTCTTTGATTTGTTTATTTTGACACTCTCCCGGTGAGAAACCGGCAGACGATCGTTCGATTTGAGATTTTAGACTTTTGATTAAAGAATTGAGATGGCGATATCGAAAATGAGCCGAAGGGACAAAAGCCCAAAGGCGCATCAAGTTCGTTAGTTGTCAGGTAAGGCAAGAATTCCGACTTCCGAGTTAAAGCGGATCATTTCCAAAGATCGATCGCCATAAAGATCTTCAATGTGCTCCAAGCAGCACTCGATCGCGAAATCGTTCAATTCAGTCGGCTCAACGCCGTACATATCCTGAAACACCTCTGAGTCTACCCGACAAAAGCGCGGTCGATCGGCATAAATTCCGCATTCTCGCGTCGCTCTGTCAAAATTGATACACCAACCGTCCTCTCCGACTAAGCTCAAATAGAGCGCTAATTCGTCTTCAGATAAATACTCGTCTAAGTCTGGGCGCTCTGTTGGGTCGAGGTAACAACAAGCACCGCACTGCTTTACGCAACGCCAAGTAGCCATAGTTTGATTTTAGATTTTAGATTTTAGATTTTAGATTCGGAGCACTATGTGGAAAATGCCAAACTTTAGGAGACTAGAGCTCTTCAAGTATATCAATTGCCAGCGCCGGGGACGGAGATCCCGAAGGGGCGGTTCGATTTGAGATTTGAGATTTGAGATTGGGGGGACTTTCCGGGAAGGGGCATCAAGTCCCTGGTTTCCTGTGACTGAGAGGTCGATCGTAGTTTACATTTTGTTGAATTTTGTAAAGTTCCTTAAAAAATATGGTCGATCGCCCGGTAAAATCAGAAGCGGATTTTCTAATGCAACAATCTAGACTTAATCACTACAGTCAGGAGGACAAATGGACTTTATAACCGATCTTTTCAGTGGTATGGGTGGTGTAGACTACCAACTCATTGTTCAGGTAGCTTTACTCGCAGCAGTCGTGCTTTCTGGCCCGATCGTGATTTTTCTCTTGGCTGCTAAAGGCGGCGACCTGTAATTATAGCACGCTAGGCGGCGATCGATAGTTGGGAGTTTTGAGTTTTAAATTAGGCAAAATTCACAACGCTCGATCGCCAATTTTCGCTGCTGCACGAGATTTCCGATCAAATACCGACTGATCAAATACCCAGGGCGTGTTTAGCAGTTTGAATCAAATTCTCAAAAAAAGGTAGAGATACATCGACTTCTCTAGCATCTTTGCGGGAGTTGCCTAACAAACCGATGTTTTGTCCGGGTGCAACAGCCAAAACTTGCCCTTGAGAGTTGCGAATTCTCAATTCCTCGATCGAGCCTGCAGGAGACAGACTGCAAGAATAAGTGCGATCGCAGTAATCAAACTCAACTTTTCCGAACCTCGGTGGCCTCGAAGTAGCAGCATTTGCCGGTAGCCGAACGCCCAACAATTCTAACTCCACCGATGTCTTGCCATTAAAACTATTTTCCCGCAATCGGTAAGCAATATCAACCCGCCGAGGCAAAGGAAAATATTCCCCCCAACGCCAAGCAATCGCCTTCACACTAGCCGATACATTTCCATCTTGAGTTGCAGTTAGTTTAACGTGACCTCCTTTACCAACAATTTTCTGTTCAGTTATGCAAACATTAGGCGTCCAAAATACAGGAGCCTTATTTTCAATCCCGCAAGGTTCTAGAGCATCAATTTGTCGGTAAAGGTCTAGATTTATCTCTGCCAAATTTGCCTGCACATCTACTGAAACCAGCGGTTTTAGGTGTTCCGGCTGCAAACATTGATTGGCAAAAATTGACAGTTGATTGCGGAATTGGTCGAGATTCTCAGCAGGCATAGAAAAACCGCCAGCCGCTTTGTGTCCGCCAAATTTAGTTAATAAATCCGCGCAAAAATTCAGCCCGTCAAATACATTAAACTCAGGAATTCCCCTCGCCGAACCCCGGACAATTTTATGGGCTACCGTCCCTACAGCCTCGTTTTCGCCAGCCTCATCCTCAAAAGTACCAATAAACACAGGTACGCCGTAGCGTTCCACCAACCGAGAAGCTACAATCCCGATCACCCCGTGGTGCCAACCCGGTTGCACGACAACTAAAACTCGTTCTTGCTGCAAGTCTATCGCCCTTTCCTCGCACCAAGCAATGGCTTCCTGCTCAATTTCCTGGCACAACTCCTGCCTGCGCTGATTAATTTGTTCGCACTGCATCGCGTTTTTAAGAGCTAATTCGCGATCGTCCGTAGTCAGCAACTCTATCACAATTTGAGGGTCAGCCAGCCGCCCCACAGCATTAATCCGGGGCCCCAGCCTAAAACCAATATCTTCAGGCTTTAAGGAATTATTAGTTTTATTTTGCGAGTTGAGAATTGAGGGACTTTCTGCACTTCCCGGCTGCACTCCCGCTACCTGAATCAAAGCCTGAATACCCGCCAATTGCGAGTGAGGCAACAGCCGCAAACCACGCTTTACCCAGCGCCGATTAACTCCTGTCAAAGGTGCTAAATCCGCAATAGTTCCTAAAGTAAATAACTCCAGCAGGGGATTCACCAACCCCCCAACTTTTTTCAGATCCTGAGCCAAAGTAATCGCCAAAACATAAGCAACGCCTACGCCAGCTAAACCGCGATAAGGTGAACATTCCGCGATTAATTTCGGGTTGAGAATAGCATCAGCCGGCGGCAGTTTTGGCGGCAAATCGTGGTGGTCTGTAATAATAACTTTGACACCGAGTTCTCGCGCTCTGGCAACCGGGCCGTAGGCTGCAATTCCGTTGTCAACAGTGAGAATGAGAGCGACACCTTCGGAGTGAAATTCTTCTACAATGCGATCGTTAATCCCATAACCTTCTCGCATCCGGCTCGGAATAGCATAATCCACATTGGCGCCCAGAGCCCTGAGAGCTCGCAGCAACAAAGCCGTGCTCGTCATCCCGTCAGCATCGTAGTCGCCGCAAATCGCAATTTTTTGCCCTCCCGAAATCGCCTCCCGCAACAGTTTGACACTCGCAGCCAAATCGGGAAACTCATCTTTTGGTGGGGGCAAAACCAGAGATTCCGGTTCGATAAACCCTTGCACTTCTTTAAGCGAATCGATTCCCCGGTTAATCAGTACCTGTGCCAGCAAGGGCGACAAACCGATTTCAGTGGCAAACTGTTCGGCTTGCTGTGGTTGAGGCGAATAAATTTGCCACCGTTGGTTTGGCAATCGGTGAAAATGCGGGGGCACAGATGTCGGTAGCTCTTGCACGGAAGCTGAGGTTTAAAGATACATGATTAATCTTACCGAATTAAGTGCCTCAGTCAATCAATTTTAGATTTTAGGTTTTAGGTTTTAGATTTTAGATTGATCCTAAATATGAGTTTTTTGGGTAAAATCCAAAGGTTGTTTGTAGGAAAGCTTTTTTCGGAAGCTCTCACCGCACCCCAAGAGGGATACAAGCCCTGACAGCAGTCGTGGAGACCAAAAAATTTTAGACTCTAGTTCAAACCCCCCAGATTTATCTGTGGAGTCAGTCTAAAATCTCGAATCTCAAATAGACTGAGGGGAGCTGCAAAACTAAGTGTAGCAGGCATTTGTGCGGCAGGCCCTAGGGCGCAGACTACTAATTTAATGAGGAGACTTGCATGAGTGGCGATCGACCGCCTTGGTTTCAAATTGCATTACAGGTTCGGGTGTCTGTGATCCCGTCAATTTGGCCCCGCGTTTTGCTGTGCGGTGGCTTTGGAGTTTTTATTTCCCTGCTGCACTTTTTAAAGTTGCCGGTTTCCTTGCCCATTTTGTCAAGTATGGTACCGAGTATTGTGCTGGGTTTACTGTTAGTTTTTCGGACAAATACAGCCTACGACAGATTTTGGGAAGGTCGAAAATTTTGGGGGACTTTAATCAACAACGTCCGCAATTTGGCGCGCCAAATCTGGGTAGCAATTGAGGAAAAAGACCCGCAGGATATCGAAGTAAAAAAGTCAGCCCTGCGCCTGTTACCTGCCTTTGCAGTGGCGATGAAACTGCACTTGCGGCAAGAATCAGTAAATCCAGAATTAGAGCCGTTAATGTCCTCCGCGCAGTACCAACATCTCAAATCGATGCACAATCCCCCGCTAGAAATTGCCTTTTGGATTGAGGATTACTTGCACGAGCAGTACGAGCGCAATTGCCTCGATGTCTATCAGTTAACTGGTATGAAGGACTTGATCAACTCTATGATTGATGTATTAGGCGGCTGCGAGCGGATTTTGAAGACGCCTATCCCTTTGGCTTACGCGATTCACCTGAAACAACTATTGTTGCTTTACTGTTTGGCACTGCCCTTTCAAATGGTGCAAGATTTGGCTTGGGGAACCGGCCCAGTTGTGGCTTTAATTAGTTTTACTTTGTTCGGCATCGAAGAAATCGGCATTGAAATAGAAAATCCCTTCGGGCACGATACCAATGATTTGCCTTTGACCAATATTTGTGCTACCATGCAGCGCAATATCGACGATTTAATTTCTTTATCTCCTAGCATTCACGAGCGCGTGAAAGATAAGTAAATATAGCCTTTCTCAGTAACATGAGATACCCGACGTGCATAGGGCATAGGGCATAGGGCATAGGGCATAGGGCATAGGGCATAGGGCATAGGGCATAGGGCATAGGGCATAGGGCATACCTTATCACGCTTGAGAACCGCTATACATTCCATTTTAGATTTTCGATACCAATCTCAAATCTAAAATCGTATAACCTACTGGTTAATTTCTAACAATTAACCGCATTAACCCCGCCAATACTAACAATAAAGGCGTCAGCCAATCTCCCCACCGCACGTACAAAGTCCGAGTTTGCCGCCGATAAATAGTAGCATCTCGGACTTCATAGGTATTAATTCCCGACTTCCAAACCGTCTCGCCGCGAGGATTTACAAAAGCAGAGTAACCCGTATTAGTTGCGATAACTGCCCATCTATCCGTCTCAATTGCCCGCATCACATCTAGAGCGTGATGTTGATCCAACATTGGGGGTTTGTAATGGGCATTGTTGGAAGCTGTGATCATAAATTCGCCTCCCTTCGCCGCCTGATATCGGAAAATTTCCGCAAACGCCGAATCGTAACAAATTCCGACAATGGCGCGGCCAAACGGCGTATCAAACACTTGTTTAGAATTACCGGGTACTAAATGAGCATCTAAGGGAGAAAGCCGATTAATAATCCCGCCTAAAATTTCGTAAAAAGGGATATATTCGCCTAAAGGCACTAGCTTTAGTTTATCGTAGCGGCCGATAATTTCTCCAGTGCGATCGATCGCCAATAAGCTGTTAGTGATACTATTATCTTGCTGTCCGAATCCTCCAACCCAAGCCACAACGCCGCGTTCGAGAATAGCTTGGTAAAAGGAAAGAGTAGAACGCTGATACTCGTTTGTCCAGATAAAAGGCAAAGCCGTCTCTGGAATTAACACAGCATCGACTTTCCTGTCTGCTAACTGTTTGTATCCAGTGGTGTAACCTTCCAAAGCGCGCCCCCAACCCCCTGAATCAAACTTAATCTCGTTAGGAATATTGCCTTGAACAATGCCAATTTTTAAAGCAGTTGCAGCTTCTTGATTCAAAGGGCGGCTGTATAAACTCCATCCTGCAATATGCAAAACTAAACACAAAGTCGCAGGCAAAATATAAGCAATCCAATTCTTCCTTCTTCCTTCTTCCTTCTTCCTTCTTCCTTCAATAAAAGCTTCGGCGATTAAGCCATTTACTGCTACAATAGCGGCTGTTACTGCGCTGGGGCCGGAGAGTTGACCGAGGTGCAATATTGCTAAATTGTGCGGGCTTTGCGTATATGATAGAGATGTCCACCACAGCGAACCTGTACTCCAAATACTTTCTAAGGCGCACCACAAAGCTGTGCCAATTAAAACGCGAGTTAATGCTGAAAATTTAGAGCTACCCCCCCCAGCCCCCCCTTGTAAAGGGGGGGAGTTAAGAAGAATAAGATCGGAGCTACCCCCCCCAGCCCCCCCTTGTAAAGGGGGGGAGTTAAGAATAAGAATTGGATTTTGGCCGGGTAAAGTGAGGGAGTTGAGAATTACAAATAGCCACGCCCAAACGGCGACTAAGGCGGCTCCCCAGAGGGTGATGAATGCCCAGCAAAAAAGTGCGATCGCCAAACTCGGCCACCAAGGAACTCCCAACCAAGTCATCGGGTGAATTCCCATAATCCAAGATAAAGCTAATCCGTGATAGCCAATTCCCCAGAGTGAAGGAAGAAGGAAGAAGGAAGAAGGAAGAAGGAAGAATTTTTGTTTTTTTACTTCTTGAAGAGGCCTTTCATAACTAACAACCAAAATCCAGAGGGGAACTAGGGCTACCCAAGCCAATAGCCAAGCATTTACTGGTGCGGTTGTCAATGCCATCAAAATGCCGCTAAAAAATGCGATCGCCCAGGCTAATGTTTTTGATTTATGAACCGCGAGTTTTTCAAATTTGTGCCTGTTAAATATCGCCACTTTGATGATTGCCAAAAATAATAATTCTTAATCAATATATCAGATTAATCAGGAAGAAGGAAGCTCGGCAACTCGCAGTGTATGGGATTTAACGGATTTAACGAATTTAACAGAAAAAAATCTCTCAACTTCTACTTGCCCAAACAAAAAGCGCCCCTATTTCTAGGAGCGCTTTTTGTTAATCAAAAGCTAAATTTAGCCGTTGATGGAAGGAGCAACCATTGCTACTGGGGTGACTTCACCAGCAGCCAAGTCAAGGGGGAAGTTGTGAGCGTTGCGCTCGTGCATTACTTCCATACCCAAGTTAGCGCGGTTGATGACATCAGCCCAAGTGTTGATGACGCGACCTTGCGAGTCGATAATCGATTGGTTGAAGTTGAAACCGTTCAAGTTGAACGCCATCGTGGAAATACCCAAAGCGGTAAACCAGATGCCGACTACTGGCCATGCACCTAACAAGAAGTGCAGAGAACGGCTGTTGTTAAAGCTCGCGTATTGGAAAATCAAACGACCGAAGTAGCCGTGGGCTGCAACGATGTTGTAGGTTTCTTCTTCTTGACCGAATTTGTAACCGTAGTTCAAAGATTCAGTTTCGGTTGTTTCGCGAACCAAGGAAGATGTTACCAAGGAACCGTGCATGGCGGAGAACAAAGAACCACCGAAGACACCAGCTACTCCCAACATGTGGAAGGGGTGCATCAGGATGTTGTGCTCGGCTTGGAACACGATCATGAAGTTGAAGGTGCCGGAGATACCCAAGGGCATACCGTCAGAAAAGCTGCCTTGTCCGATCGGGTAAATCAAGAATACTGCGGTGGCTGCTGCAACTGGTGCAGAGTAGGCGACGCAGATCCAAGGACGCATACCTAAGCGGTAGGACAGTTCCCATTCACGACCCATGTAGCAGAAAATGCCAATCAGGAAGTGAAATACTACCAATTGGTAGGGGCCGCCGTTGTACAACCATTCATCAAGGGAAGCTGCTTCCCAGATGGGATAGAAGTGAAGCCCGATCGCATTCGATGAAGGAACAACAGCACCAGTAATGATGTTGTTGCCGTACATCAAGGAACCTGCTACTGGTTCGCGGATGCCGTCGATGTCTACTGGAGGAGCAGCGATGAAGGCGATTATGTAGCAGATGGTGGCGCTGAGTAGAGTTGGGATCATGAGCGTCCCGAACCAACCTACATAAATGCGGTTATCCGTGCTAGTTACCCAGTTGCAAAACTGCTCCCAAACGTTGGCGTTTTCGCGACGCTGTACGGTTGTTGTCATAAGAAACATTCGGTAAGTGGGAAACGACTCGGCGGTTTCAACCGCCTTGAATCCCTTGCGGGGTTGGAGAGGTATGGTTGCCTCTCCGGTGAGGTATGGTTGCCTCAATCTCCTTTTCGGGGTAATGTTCGCTTCGCCAAGGTTATCGGGGCTTGTCACGCTTACAGCACTGTCTCAGTGACTTTAAGGCTGTTTAACTGTAAACAACAGAGCGGAAAACTAGCGTCGCATTTTCCGGTGTTATGACCCCAATAACGTAGTCAGTGAAGACTTAGGCTGGTCAATACAGCTTGCTTGATTTCTCTTACAAGCTCAGTGGCTTTAGCCCTGAGTTACTGACTTGGTTTATGATTGCTTAATTGAATTTTCAAGGTTCGTTGTGGGGATGCCCCACGCTTATATTAGTAACACCATTCACTAAAGTTTGCCAAGGGATTACTGCTGACAATTTAAATATTTTACAAACATTTACAAAAATTGGATTCTTGGTAAATATTTATAGTTTTTTACAAAGCAATATTACCCACATAACCGGTTAAATATAGCGACCTGAAGAACTGAATCTATTAGCTGTAGATGGGTTCAGCAGTTTTAGCTAATTATTTTTTTTCAGGTCGATTCTCTTTCTGTTTAAATATCTCTTAATTACGTCTGGGGGAGAGGATTTTTAATATTTATTCACATATACCCGGTGGATTCTGCGAGGGGAAATTTTTATCGGGAGAATAGTGAAAAGCGGGTTTCTAGTGCGGGCTGCATTCTCAATAATCTCCAATCCACGGGGTTTATTGACGAAAAAAGAAACCCGGTTTCTGAAGCGCTGGGCAATAGAAATCAACCGGGTTTCTGAGGATGAGTCCGCAAGTTCTGCGTAAAAATTAGGCTTTAGCCTGGGGGCCACTTCATCTGCCGTCCGCCGAGAATGTGAAGGTGCAGGTGGTCTACAGTTTGGCCGCCGTCGCTGCCGCTATTAATGACGACGCGATAGCCGTTGCTAAGTCCGAGTTGTTCTGCTACCCGTTTGACAGTCAGCAGCAAGTGTCCCATGAGAGCATGATCTCCCGACTCGGCATCGGCTAATTTGGCAATAGGCTGTTTGGGAATGACGAGGATGTGGACGGGTGCTTGCGGATGGATATCTCTAAACGCGAGGGCCAAGTCGTCTTCATAAACGATGTCTGCGGGAATCTCTTTGCGGATGATTTTGCTGAAAAGCGTTTCTTGAGTTGTCATGGGTGTTAACGAAGGAAGAAGGAAGAAGGAAGAAGGAAGAAGGCGGAAGGGGGAAGAGGGAAGAAGGCCCAAGTGGGAAGTGGGAAGAGGGAAGGCCCAAGTGGGAAGGGAGAAGGGGAAGTGGGAAGAGGGAAGAGGCAGCAGGAGAGAGGGAAGAGGAGAAAAAGAAGAGGCAAGGAAAAGTTTTCTTGCCTCTCCCGATATTCATTAGTCATTGTTAATCATAATAGATGATGAATCAAGGACAGGCAAATTAAGGATAAAGAAAAATGCTTGCTAGGGTTTGGAGTGCATCGATCGTTGGAATTGACGCGGTAAAGGTTGGTGTTGAGGCTGATGTGTCAGGGGGGCTACCGAAAATCGTCGTTGTGGGGTTGCCCGATTCTGCGGTGCAAGAAGCTAAAGAAAGGGTTAAGGCTACCCTAAAAAATTCGGGATATGCTTTTCCGATGCGGAGTATTGTGATTAATTTGACTCCGGCGGATTTGCGGAAGGAAGGGCCGAGTTTTGATTTGCCGATCGCCATTGGCATTTTAGCAGCATCGGAACAAGTCAGCGGTCAACTTTTGGGAGATTATTTGTTTTTAGGGGAACTTTCTTTAGATGGGAGTTTGCGGCCTGTGGCTGGGGTTTTGCCGATCGCCGCTGCTGCTCAAAAAATGGGTATTTCAGGGTTGGTTGTACCGGCTGGTAACGCGCAGGAAGCGGCTTTGGTGCACGGAATATCTGTTTATGGTTTTGAGAATATTTTTGCTGTTACTGATTTTTTGAACAATCCTGAAGTTTATTCGCCTGTAGAAGTAAACGGTCGAGAAGAGTTAGCTAAAACGCGGTTTTTTGGCCTAGATTTAAAGGATGTAAAGGGGCAAATTCACGCGCGGCGGGCTTTGGAAATTGCGGCGGCGGGGGGACACAATTTAATTTTTGTGGGGCCGCCAGGGAGCGGTAAGACGATGTTGGCGAGGCGTTTGCCTGGTATTTTGCCGCCGCTGACTTTTGAGGAAGCTTTGGATGTGACTCAGATTCATTCGGTGGCGGGGTTGTTGAAGGATAAGGGAAGCTTGGTGGGCGATCGACCTTTTCGCAGTCCTCACCATTCAGCATCTGGCCCTTCTTTGGTAGGTGGCGGCAGTTTTCCGCGTCCGGGTGAAATTTCTTTAGCACATCGCGGCATACTTTTTTTGGATGAATTAACTGAGTTTAAAAGAGATGTTTTGGAGTTTTTGCGACAACCGCTGGAAGATGGTTATGTGACGATTTCTCGAACTAGACAATCGGTGATGTTTCCGGCTCAATTCACTTTAGTTGCAAGTACGAATCCTTGCGCTTGCGGTTATTACGGCGATTCGATTCAACAGTGTACTTGTTCGCCGCAAAAGAGGGAGCAATATTGGGCCAAACTTTCGGGGCCTTTGATGGATCGGATTGATTTGCAAGTGGCCGTAAATCGTTTGAAACCCGAAGAAATTACGCGACAGCCGACGGGGGAGGAGTCGGAACCGGTGCGGGTAAGGGTGCAGCGGGCGCGAGAGCTCGCTACTCGCCGTTTTCAGTCGGAATCTAGTTTGCGCTGCAATGCGGAGATGCAAAGCAGTCACATTAACAGATGGTGTCAGTTGGATGATGCTTCTCGGAATTTATTGGAGATGGCGATTCGGAAGTTGGGGCTGTCGGCGAGGGCTAGCGATCGCATTTTGAAGGTTGCTAGAACTATTGCTGATTTGTCGGGGGATGAAAGCTTGAAAACGAATCATGTGGCGGAGGCGGTGCAGTATCGGACGATCGATCGGATGCAGTAAGTCAATCGATTTTAGATTTTAGATTTTAGATTTTAGAGGCGACCCCACGGATAAATGCGGGGGCAATAAGTGATTTTCGATTTTCGATTTTGGATTGATTCCACGGATAAATCACGTGGCGGGTACGATCAAGAAATTCTTGGTCAGCAACGGCTCAAAAGACACAATCCCCCGATCCCCGACTTCTTAAAAAAGTTGGGAATATAACAGTTGATTCGCCGATTTAAATCGCTGCTAAACATACTAAGTCCCAGCCGAGGGGGAATGAGGGATTAAGGGGGTATTTAAGCTGGATTGATGTTGTCCAATTATTTAATTGAGCCACTGAAACGCCCCGATTTTCCCATGTTTATTGTCGGATTTTGTGCTGCATAGTACCAGGAACACTGGTGACACTTGTGTAAGTTCTGTTAGTGTTAGATTGGGGATGCGACAGCCAACCAAGGCAGCAGTTAAAGTGGCGATCTAGGAAGCTTTAGACCAACTGCCCGAAAGCTAATCAACTCAAGTGTATCAGCGCAAATATCAAGAGGTTTATCAGCACGTCTAGGAATCTTATTCTGAGGCCACACGCAGTATTTATAGCACCGCAGCTTGAATCTGGTGTCAATGCCACCCACCCACAGCTTTTGTCAAAAACCCCTCATAATTTCATCAAAAATTCATCAAGTTTATACCCCCTTTTTGTCATTTTTACTGTAATTTATGATACCGATCGCCCAAGTTGCCCGAAGATCCACAACGGCAGAATTTTTAATATTTAATTTCTCGCTCTCTCTCTCCCTCGCTCTCCCTCGCTCTTCCTCGCTCTTCCTCTTTCTCTCGCCCCCTCTCCCTGTTTCACCCTAAAATTTGAAATTTTTGAGTGACGAATTATGGCACGATCGCAGCGCGTTTTGATACCATTCAATCAAGCGCAAGACAATCAGGGAATGCACTGGAGGTGTGTAAATGGAGCTTTTGGCAGAACAAAAACGGTGCTTGGATTGCTTGGTAAGCTCGATCGAGCAATTGGGAGGTCGAGTAGACATTCCAAAGCTGGAGGAGATAGCTGAGCTAATTATTCAAACGATGAGAGGGCCTTGGCGCTACTTTCACACGTCGGAACACATTTTTGAGGTCGGGGGGTCAGTCGATCCGATCGAGGTGCTGGCTGCGCTGTTTCACGACCTCGTGTACGTGCAAGTCGATCAGGGCGTTAGTTTCAATATTAGCAGCGCCCTTTGTCCTTTTGTCAAAGAAGTGCGATCGCAGTTAGTTATTAGAGATGAAACCGAACTGCCCGACGATGCCATGTATCACCTAGTGGCCTCAGTCTTTGGGTTTATTCCCGGCAAGACTCTCTCTCCGTTTGGCGGCCAAAACGAATTTTTGAGTGCCGTTATTGCTGCCAAATCTTTGGAGCCTTTTTTGCCAGCTAGTACGATCGCCGAAATCGCCGCTTGCATCGAAGCTACTATCCCTTTTCGTCCCGTTTCGCCCAGCGGTTTGAGTGCGATCGAACTTTTGCACCAGCGTTTGGTAAGTGCGAACCGCGATTTTAACTTGGGATGGAGCAATGCCCAAACCGTAGAAATTGTCAAGCGATCGGTCAGGTTAGCAAATAGAGATGTCGAGAATTTTGCCTCTCGAAATTCCTCTAATTTCTTAGACAATACCTGGAATTTGATGCCAGAAACTAACCACGAATTGACCAATGTTAATTCCTATACTGTTGCCGGATATCGCAGGTCTCTGCAAAAAATGGAAGGATTTTTGAACTTCCTCAAACCCGAACTGGTTTTCCAGCAGTTTATGCAAGAGCCGGACGATGAAACCTACGCTAACCTGATTGCCCGAACTCGCAAAAATATCGAAGTTGCTAAACTTTATCTGGGTATCAAGCTAATTACCATCGCCATTTTAGAAGCTCTTTCCTACCGTTTAGGCCGCGATATTCCGCTTTCAACTATGATGGGAGAATTGCGCGCCCCAGGATTTAAAACCTCGGTTTTGGAGGATTACTTGCCTAACCAACAGATCGCCTACCCATTAGAAACTCAGTTGGAAAAAGAGGTTTTAAATTTGTTAGCAATAGGACGAAATCAAGAATCTCCCTATGATATTAAAAACTCTCCCGTAGCTACGTTTATTATCAAATCTATCGGCTTTGCTGAAACGGAAAACTTTTTGAAGAAAGCTCAAGAGTTTTTTGCAGGTCATATTTCGTCGGAAGAGTTTCTGTCTTACTGTTCTCCCGATGTAATAGACACCATCTCCTCCGGCGTGATGAAACTCTTTGACAGCAGGAAGACGGCTTTAGGGAAAGTTAAATTAGCTCACCAAACAGTTTCTTAGGATAGGTGGGCACAATCTTAAAACGTTTTCCATTGCAGAAACCAGGTTTCTTGAGTTCAGCCACAATATCCGGTTAGTCTGAGATGTTGCACCATTCTCGCTTAACAAGCTTTCGGGCCTGTTTCACAAAGAATGATTTTTCTTGTGGGGAGTAGGGTTTGGGCAGGAGATTCCGCCTATAGCAGGCTGATTGATAATGGTGCAAGATTTCAGTTTAAACCATAAAAAAAAGTCCTCTTTAACTAATATGTTGCACCATTCTCAATTAGCCTTTTAGGAACAGGCTTTCCGGCCTGTTCCACAAAATATAAATTTTCTTGTGGAACAGGCCGGAAAGCCTGTTGCTGACAATGGTGCCAGATATCAGCTTTAAAGGACTTTAGCTATGAGTCTGGGGTTTGAACCCCAGGCGGACTAATTCGACATCCAACTTCTATTGCGGTGAACCAGTCGCACCCTCTGCGCCGGAGTTGCTATCAGGTACACCCGTATCCGTAGGATTAGACTCGCTCCGGCTTTCGGTATTAGTTTCGCCGCTGGTACCTGCACCAGGAGCGCCCTCATCTTGAGTTGGAGATGGAGTAGCTGAACTCTCAGGTGCTGCAGTTGGCGGAGTGGAAGCTGGCTCATCCTGCGGATTCGGAACCGTAGTATTGGTATTATTTGACGGCGAAGATGGAGCCGGCGCTGCTTGTTGAGCGGGTGCATCTTGCTGCTGTGAATTTGGAATTGTAATATTGATATTGGGAGCCGGACTTGGTTGAGGAGCCGGAGTTGCGTTTTGAGCTGGACTTGGTTGAGGAGCAGGCGTAGCCTTTTGAACTGGAGATGGTTGAACCGGAACCGGAACAATCTTTTGAATGATCGTTTTTTCTCTCTCTATAGTCCGAGTCGGAGCTGGTGTTGCTGAAGGCTGATTCGCTTTCGGTACAACAATCACAGGAGCAGCAGTAGGAGTAGGAGCCTCTTCGCTCCGATTGAAGTAATATACACTGCCCAGAACTAAGCCTGCCAAAGAAGCAAGAAGAATTCCTAACAGTAACCCGCGACCAGCATTCTCATTATCGCGGACTTCTTGGACTCCAAGTTGGCGGTGGTTTTCCGCCATTTCACCCTGTACATAACCTTGGTGATGAGCTGCTTCTTTAGAAGCCTTCGCAGTTGTACTCGGAACATTTGTAGTGGTTCGCGTTGTACTGACGTGACCGTTACTTGCATCTGTGTGAACTTCTTGATGAATTTCACGGCTAGAGCTATTTTCTTCGTTAGGTTTCATAATTATCTTCGCCACAACTATTCAAAAAATATTTGTCTGTAGGAGATGCTCTGGTTGGACAACTTGAGCTAAGCTGTTCAGCATTTAAATCACTTACTTCGATTCACTGTCAAGATTCACGCAAGATTCATCTGTAACCATTTGGCGTTTTGCTCATACCCAGTTTAAATGCTTAACAGCTTTCTGCTTAGGGAGTTTAGAGAACTTTTGGCTTTTCCTTCATTTGTATCCAATCTAACTTGCCAATATATTAACCAGGCTCTACCCCCAGAGTGATTGCCCAAGTCCCCAAAGGAATAGAATTAGCCGGACTTCAACAAAGAAGACCGGCTAAATGAGTTATTTATAATGCTTGCTGTGCAAGCATATAGCAATCCTTGCAGGAGTCGTAAATTTTTTACCCCACCCCCACCCTCCCCGAACCCAAGGGGAGGGAGTAAGAAATTCACAAATGATGCGAGGATTGCTATAGATGATTCCTGACACCCTTACAAGTGGCAACTTTACTGCCGGAGTGGGAAGACAATTCATGTCATCAGAGAAATCGGGAAAAAGAGAAGGGAGTATTAACAGTTACTAGCCCTGTATTTATCAAGCCAGTTTGTGCTTGAAGTTTGTTTAAGTCCGGTTAGATAACCACAATTAAGTTTTTAGTAAGACAAGTTTTTTATCATCCATCAACAGACGATAGTCGTACTCGCTACAAACAAGCTTTATTACGGGAAATTAACCGGACATCAGCATTACTGACAACTGAGTTTTTTTACTCGGTTCTTTCAATGATGATGGTAAGGTGAGCGACTAATGCACCGATCGCTCCTACAGCAGCAATGACTGGAAACAAGGCCGCACCGATGACTCCACCCACTACTCCCACCGTCAGAGGAACTTCTACCAAAATCCGTCCCTCTTCATTTTTGATAATGATGCGGCGGATATTTCCTTCGTGAATCAGTTCTTTAACTTTAGCAACCAAATCGTCGCCGTTAATCTTCAACTCCTCGACGCTAACTTTTTCTTGAGTATAAGTAGGGGTTTCTAAAGGAGTCGTTTCAAAATTAACTTCACTAATTTTGTCGGCCGAAACTTTGTCAGATACAGGTATTGATTCGAGTTCTCTTGTCCCGACTGGTTCTTGTAGGCGTTCTGTAGGTGTGTCCATTTTTTGTTCTCCTTTTAGGTAAAAGTATTTTTGTATAGAATTATATTGAAATATAACACGCAACTATTTTTGAATCAATCATTCTTTTGGGTGATCTTGCTGCTGCTGTCGTGATTTTGTGAAGGTATGATGATGAAAATTCCCTCACTCTCTCGCTTCTGGGCTGATCCCATCTGTCCCTCTCTCCTTGTGCGGTTTAGTTAACTGTCCGCTTCTAACCCTCGCACCGCCTAACCCTTGAAAAACTTCCAATCCAGACAACGAAAGGATGAGAGCGACTTTCACACTCTCTGAGGCTCAGACTCAACAGGTGTACAGGTTGAAATACTGACATTGTACTGAAAGTACGATCGTCCCGCCGTGTATACAGTTACCACCTCTCGTTCGGGAAACCGCACATGGAAACCGTCGTTTACTTTCCTCAAATGTCATTTCAATTTAGCTCAGTGCGATCGCCCAACCAAACCCCACCCCCCGATGTTCCTCAAATCAACATCTTAGAGTTTCTAATGAGAATTGCCTAAAATCAAGGGGGAGAAGAAATAATAACGATCGAAATATTATCGCAACCAAACCAACTTCCTCAAATTGAAGTTGAAGTTGGGGAAAAGTCGGGTAAAATAGAATTATTTTTTCTGCTTCCTCTTGATTCTCGGTGTCGGATTTGCCAGCGACAGAATTTGAATCTCAAGTTGGTGGCCCGACGGTACTTTTCGGGAAAGTTTTAAGGCACATCAAGCGGATGTGTGGAATTTGACACTCCCCATGCTAAAGCAGCGGGGATTCTCCGGAAATTAATCCGGATATCCTTTTTTCTGGATAACCGCTTTCTACATTAGATAACTGCGAGTTAACCGATAAATTAAGGTTCCTAGGCTCAACCCACTGAGGGATTGATATTTCCAAAGGCGTTACTTTCCCGCAGTCCGCAGGTAGTCTTTTTTGATTACGCGGAAATGATAAACCGCTTTTCTTGGCTATTTTCCTAGAGGCTCCTGTATCAGCGTGTTCAGCATAACCACAGGCGCGACACACGAACTTTTCTCCGTCTCGGTTGCCTTTCTCTGTATGTCCACATTTAGGACACTCTTGAGAAGTGTGTCGGGGGTTAACTGCAAATACAGGCTTGCCAGACTTCGCAGCTAGCCACGCTATTTTTGCAAAAATATCCCCCCAAGCACAATCTAGGATTCTTTTATTAAGTCCACTCTTGGCAGCAGCACCATTCTTCCTATAA